>JAEWGY010000044.1 GCA_023388035.1 Bacillota bacterium
CAGCGCTTACTTTGCCAATTTCTGAATAGCTTATTGAAAATTATCCTAATATGTGTTAAAGTTTAGTCAAAGTTATTCAAACTTGTTCAGGAGTTATATGGAGCATAAACATCAAGAAATTTTAGAAATTCTTAAAAGAGAAAATAGTCTTAAATTAACTGAAATCTGTAAATTAACCTATCTTTCAAGATCCACCGTTAGAAGAGTATTAATAGCACTAGAGCAGCAAGGATTAGTGAAAAGATATTATGGTGGGGTTAGCTTAGTTAGTAAATCTATAAGTGAAAAGCCCTATAATATTAGGGCTAGTGAAAATATTAAATTAAAAGAGCTGATCTGTGCTAAGGCAGCTAGTTTTGTACATGATCATAGCGTTATCTTCATTGATTCAAGCTCTACTACCTATTATCTTTTAAGTCATCTAAAAAACTTCAATCATATTACCATCATCACTAATTCAATTGAAATAGCCTTGTATTTTAAAGATTATAGCTCTATTAAAGTTTATCTTACGCCTGGTTATCTTAAGACTAATTCAGTTTCAATCATTGGTGAATTTACCAGTGAATTTCTTGATCACTTCAAGGCTGATCTTGCTTTTTACTCTTGTAAGTCCTTTGATTATGATTCTTTTTATGAAGGAGATGAACTTCAGGCCAATGTTAAAAAGCGCATGATGAAAAATGCTAAGCTTAATATTATTTTATGTGATTCCACTAAATTTAATAAAAGTGCTTATTTTAGACTATGTAATTTTAAGGATATTGATTATTTAATTAGCGACCTTGAATTAAATGATGATTTAGCCTTATTATTAGAATCATCTAATTGTACTTATCTTAAAGCATAAAACTATCTATAATTCTAAAGATCCTGTTATCAACAATTTGTACTACTAAATAATCTACATCTTCTAATTTGGTAATAAACTTTTTGATAATTGGATGATTTTCATATCCACTTAGTCTTCCTTTAAAATATGCTATTGTTAGCATCTATTCTTGATTGACTTTGTATACTATGCCTCAAAGGTTTTGTGGATTGAAACTTAATATATAAACGAAAACATGATCATTATATTTTTTCTTTTCCAAGAAACAAATCAATCGCATTTATATGATGAACACCTTCTTGCTTATCACGGAATTTATCTAATGAAATGATATAACGCGGGTAACCATCTCTTATTTGTCTAAACGGTCGATACTCTCGCTCTTTAATACGTTCAGTAGCTTTTAAATCTTCACCTTGCAAAGTATAAGCAACTTGAATATAGGCGTAATCCCCATTTTTTTGCGTACAATAAAATCACATTCTAATGTTCCGATCTTACCAATACTAATCTGGTAATCGTGACTAGCTAAATATAAATAAACGATATTTTCGAGTGATGGTCCAAAACTTAATCTATTATCTGTATTCATCGCAAAATATATGGCCATATCTGATAAATAATATTTTTGTTCTCTTCTTATAGCCTCTTTGCTCTTTAAATCGAATCGATTACATTCATATATTATTTTTGCTTTTTTTAACTCTTCAACATACCCTCTAACTGTTGTTGCTTTTGTTTTGTATCCCTCCTTTTTCAAGCATATGAGAAGATTATTCAATGAAAAAGGAGCCGAATAATTATTAAGAAGAAAAGACTGTACTCTTTCATATACTGGAATATTTCTGATTTTTTTTCTTGTCTTTACATCTTTTTCAAAGATCTCAGAAATAATCCCTCTTGTATATGTTTGCCTAGTTAAAATATCATCAAATTCTAAAGTTTTAGGAAATCCCCCGTTCACAACGTATTCTTCAAATTCTAAATACAGATCTTGGTTTATATCTTTTTTAAAAAAACTTTTCATATCTAAAAATTCAGAAAAATCTAATGTGAACGTTTCGAAATTCAAATATCGGCCAGTAAGTTTTGTAGAGATCTCATCACTTAGCAAATAAGAGTTCGAACCGGTAATAAATATTGAATATCCCTCTTCTGCATAGGTGTGCACAACACTTTCGAATCCAAAGACATTTTGAATTTCATCGATAAATAAATAATATTTATCTTCTTTTCCTAGCATTGATTCAATTATTGATTCAAGTTCTTCAGGTGTTTTAATATTTTTATATCCTCTTCTATCCAATGGAATATAGATAATTTGTTTTTCTTCTATCCCTCTTTCAAGTAGCTCATTCATAATTAATCGTAAAAGAAAAGATTTTCCACATCTTCTAATACCCGTGATTACCTTTATAATATCACTATCATAAAACTCTATTTAAGGGTACTATTTTATATAATTTTAATTTTTTAGTACCTTTAATACGCATTTATCGGTGAAATAAATAAATACTTTAAATCGTTTTTGTCGCTTACTTGTTGTATTATCAGACCATCTTATAATTATTTTTTGCCATAAATTAAAATCAATTCAAGACAATTACTTATGAAAAATAGAAAAAACAACCAATAATGGTTGTTTTTATAATTATTAATGATCAATAGCTAATTTGTGACGCCAACACATGACGCTTACCTAGATAATGGCACAGATATAAGAATTACTGTTGATAGAAGTAATATTATCATTTAATACGTCTTTTTCCTTTAGTATCTTCATTTCTTCATCATAATAGTTTGTAAGTGTTTAAGAAAATAATAAAGCACTATCAATTTTGCTTATGGTCAAAAATTCGATCAAATTCGCTAATGATTTTTGAATTATCGTAGTGATACTCTTTAAGTCCTTCCTTCATTTGTTTTAAGAGAGCTTTTTGATCTTTTAACTTTAGAAGCATATTATATAATTCATCTTCATCATTAGGGATGATAAAACCATTTTCACCCTCTTTAATTTGCTCATTAACACCTGCGACCTGCGTGCTTAAAATAGGAGTAGTAGCCAGTAATGATTCGATTACAATTGTTGGATAACCTTCATATAAAGAGCATAAAACAAAAAGATCACTTGCTTTAATGTGGGGATAGGGATTTTCCATAATACCATAGAGCGTTATATTATCCATCTTTAAATTACTTATTAATTTTTTATATTCCCCTTTTAAAGGTCCATCACCAATTAAATGTAAATGATAATAATCTTTTAGTATATGGGCCTTTCTTATAATGCGATCAAGTGCTTTTTGAGGATGAAATCTAGCAACTGCAATTAAGTTGATTTTATCATTTTTAAAATGAATTGTTTCTTTCATGCTTAATTTTTTAATGCGCTTTTCATCAATCGGATTAGGGATACAGATAGAATTTAATTTGCCGAAAATCTGATTAAAATTTTCTAAGATGGTCTTAGAACTAAATATATTTAAATCAATTCTAGCAAGGCTTTTTTTAAATAATTTTAAATGATAACCAGCATAGTTATATTTACCATAATCAGTTTGAACCCAGTTTAATTTTAACTTAGAATTACCATAAGCTGTAAAAATAGTACAGAATCCTTCCTTAGCAGCTAATTCCACATCATAATCATTTAAATTTAGTTTTTTTCTTTCTTTTCGAATACGTTTTTTAATTAAACCTGTTTTCATATAGAAAATTAGTCTTAACTTAGAAAAAAGATTATTAAGCTTACATTTTTTAAGACTAATATCAACGGTTTTAAAAAAATTACCACCTTTGATAAGTCTAGCATGGGGAGGTATTTCTTTCATTAATTCACCGTGAGGATGTAATACTAATAAATCAATTTGATATTTATTTGTATCTAAATTATTAATCAGATTATTAACTATTCTTGCTACCCCACCCATTTGCATTTCATCATTTACAATTAAAATTCTCTTCATTTATGGTAGATCCTATCTATTAAAAAGAAAAAACGATGTTTAAAAAGAAAGACTGCAATTTTAAATTTTAAGCCTCTTTTAGCGCATAAAAATTGTGGATACCAAGCTATTATTTTCTCGTTTAAGATACTCAAATGCTTTTTATAGTATTGCTTTCTTTCTTTGTAACTTTTAGCTTTCCCAATCTTCATATTAGTCATAATAAAGCCATTAATTATAACCATAGTATAATAAATATCAAAATTAAATCTTTCATTTTCTAATAAAGCCTTATATAACATTTCTAAAGCGGTATAAATATCAAAAAGTTTATGATTAAGAATATGTGTTATTGATCCTTCACGCTGTACATAGTAATAAAGTTTTTCATTTAGATGCTTAACCTTATTAGCCTTAATAATTAATTTAGGTATAAATGCTAAATCTTCATAGTACATACCAATAGGAAATCTTAAAGAGCCTAAAAAGCTACGCTTAATAACCCGATTATTAGCTGAATGACCTTTCATAATAATACTAGGATCACTTTTAAAATCACTTAAATATGAACTAGAAAAGATTAAATCTTCATAATGATCACCGTAATCATTGATAATATTAAAAGAAAGTATATCAATATCCTCAGTTAGATTCTTATCAATTAGCTCCAGTGTTTTTAAATCGATGTAATCATCTGAATCAACAAAGAAAAGATACTCACCACTCGCCTTTGTGATTCCATAATTTCTGGCATCAGATAAACCACCATTTGATTTTGAATATATTTTAAATCTTGAATCATCATTAATTAATTGCTTGGCTATATTAATACTATTATCACTACTACCATCATCAATTATTAAACATTCAAAATTCTTAAATGATTGATTCATGATACTTTCTAATGACTTTTTGATATATTTTTCTACATTATAAACAGGGAAAATGATTGAAAATCGTATCTCTTTAAACATAATTAAATTATATCACAATTCAATCTAAAACTATTTCACTTAAATCATCATAGATCAGATCGTGTTTCTTACTTAACACTTCCTTACTATTATGCCCATAAGTCACTAAATAACATTTAGCATTAATCATCCTTGCGATTTCTAAATCGTGTAAAGTATCACCAACTAAATAGTATTCACCTTTATTATTCTTTATGAATTCTCTGGCTAATTTCATTTTACTATTAGCGTATATATCATTAATGCCTAAGACCAAATCAAATTCATCTTTGATTCCTAAATAATCTAAACTATCATTTAATAATTTAATTTCACAAGCTGACAAAATAACGATTGTATAATCTTTTTCTTTAGCTTTTATAATAAATTCTCTAAGACCTTTATAAATTTTGATAGATTTAAAATTTTTTAAATATAGATTATACCATTCCTTGGAAATATTGTTTAAATCTACTTCTTTAAAACCTAATTTTAAATAATATTCACTTACTGGAAAAGTAAAAATACGCTTATATTCATTTAATGTTAATTCACTTCTTATTTTGTATTTAAATAATAATTTATTAATAATCTTAAGTGATAAGGCGACATCATCACAAATAGTGCCATTAAAATCAAATATTAAATATTTTTTCATTACTCTTTAATTTCGTTAACTTTTTCTTATATTCAGTAGTAAAATAATGCTCATTAACTAATTTTAATTTTCCTTCATACTCTTCATTAAGTTTAATGAATGCTAGAATGAATTCATTTATTTCTAAGTTAAAATTAAATTTTTCAGCACAGAGTATCATAAGAAAGACTAAGTCAATTAAATGACTAAAATCAATATTTATACCAGATTGCTTAGATAAATAGTTTTTTAAATCAGCGTAATCATTCGGATTCTTTAAAAAGCGTAAATCATAGATCACATTATCATGAGCACTAGGGTTACGTAATCCCTTTAATAATTCAATAATTTTAATGATATTTTTATTCTTTTTACTAAGCTTTAAATAAACTGAATATTCTTCACAAATATTATCTTTTAAACTTAGTAATATCTTATGGAAAGAACTAAGTGAAAGATACTCAAAAATTACCCAAATATCAATTTTAGTAAAATCATTAATATTAAATTTTTTAAGTGATTTGATTAATTCAGTATCCTTAAAAGCATGTAGATTAGACTTAAATAAATTACTGATATTTATTATTTCAGTTTCTTTTATTAAAGTCAAAAACTTATCAGTCTTAGCAATATTTTTTCGATAAATCACAAAATTAATAAAACTCTGTTTTATTGCTGATTCAATGTTAATTAATAGGGATAGAAATAGAGCTTTTAATTTATCATCAAACTTGATTAGATCATGAATTTCATCATAGCTACTAATGTTTAAACGATTATTGTAGCTATGAAAAAAACGATAATTCTTATAACCATGATAATAACCGTCTCTTAATAATTCAGCTTTGTTACGTTTATTAAAAATTATCCCTTTTTCTTTAAATTTTAAAACAAATTCATCTAGATTTAAATAATCTTTAGGCATCTAAATTAAGCCAATCTGGGATGGTGTTTTCTCTTTTTAATAATACAGCCTTTTGAAAACCCATACTATTTAAAAAATTCATAACAATAGGAAAATCTTCCTCTTCCATTCCCACAAGTATTTTAACATCAAAACTCTTATTAATAATATCAACGCAAACAGCAATCGCTGATACATCATTATGTTTATGAGCGTGATAGGTATTTAAACCATTAGCATCATCAAAATAAATACCATAGTCATAAGGGTAGATTATTTCATCCATCTCTTCATTACGTGATCCCTTAGGATATACCAATCTAAAATTACTATTAATGATAATATTATCTATTTTTTGCCAAAAGTAAGCATTATTTTCATAATTATTCATAATAAAATTATATACTATTACATTTTAAATGTAAATTATAACCTAAATTGTCTTAAAGTCCTTTTGTTTGTATAATAATAATATGAATAGAGTTGCAAAATTTGAAAAAGTAAGTTCTACACAATTTAATAGTGATTTAACTACCTGTGGTAAAAATGAAAATTGTTATGAAGATATTATTTTACCAAAAAGATCATCAAAATATTCTGCTGGTTATGACTTCTATGCTCCCTATGATTTTACTGTAAATATTAATGAAAAATTAGTAATCGCAAGTGGCGTTAGATGTAAAATCGAAGGTGAATATTTTTTAATGTTAGCACCTCGCTCTTCCTTAGGTTTTAAATATCAATTAGGACTAGCGAATACCGTAGCCATTATTGATGCTGATTATTATAATACCGCAAATGAAGGGCATATCTTAATTTCTTTAGTAAATCGTGGTGATAAACCAGTAAGTATTAAAAAAGGTGAACGTTTTTGTCAGGGTATCTTTTTAAATTATGCTATTTGCATTGATGATGATAATGATGATGTTAGAACTGGTGGTCTTGGAAGTAGCGGCCTTTAGACGCTACTTTTTTTATGATAATTATAACTAAGATCATTACAATAATGATTGGAATTAAAACTGATAAAAGTTTGATTTCTAAATTATCTTTTAAATAATAGTCTTCTTTTACCTTTAAAAAAGTTTCATATTCATAATTATCAAAAGTGATCTTTATTTTACCAACCACTCGATCCTTTGTTAGATGCTCCTTAATTATTAATGTATCATTTTCTTTTTTAATTAATTGCTCATCAAAGCTTATTTCATACTTTAACTGACTGTCTTTCCTAATTAAATATTCTTGTTTAAGACTTTCAAGTTTTAATTTTACTGCTTTAGTAAATAAACTACCTTTGGTATTAAAAGTTAAATCAAGGTAATCATCTAGTTTAATTACATGATAATTTTCTTTAATCTCATTGATAATATTATTTGTAGAATTTAGTCTTTGCATTGCGTAATCTTCATTATAAATAAGAATTAATAAACGCTCATCATTAAATTCTACTAAACTTACAACTGAATATTTTGATTCATCAGTAAAACCTGTTTTGGAGCTTCTTAAATAGTTTTTATAAGGATTAATATCCTCATATACTAAATTATTAGTACTTCTTAAATAGAGTTCCCTAATAATTTCTCCTTGCTCATTATAAGCATTTATTACTTCATTTTTCTTGATTGATATTTCCTTAAGTTTTGGATACTTATCAATATTTTTCATTATCGCAAGCATATCATAAAGATTAATATAATGGTTATAGCTATGATATCCATGAGGGTTAGTAAAATGACTATTTTTAGCACCTAATAAACGAGCTTTTTCATTCATTATGAGATTAAAATCACTTAGGCAGCTATCAGTTTTAGGATTAATCTTTTTAGCTACACTACAAGCGATAACTAAAGCTGCATCATTAGCCGAATTAATCATAAGTGCTTTAATTAAGCTATCTAAATCGTAGTATTCATTAAGTCTTAAATTAGCAGTAGATGAATCCTTTGGTAAATCATAAATATACGATTCAACTGGATATAATTCATTTTCATCTAAATAATTATAAGCTATCATTGCGGTGAGGAATTTAGTAGTTGATGCTGGATAAATATGTTTATTCGTTTCTTTAATCATTACTAAATTAGCTCTTTTTAAATCATAAACCAAATAATTAGGAGCTGAAATTTTAAAAGCCTTAAGATTAAGCTTAAGGCTTATCAAGACTAAAATTATATTAACAATAATTACTATTCTTTTACACATTGTCCCATTTCATTAAGTTTATAGCCGGCATTACAAACTAAGCATTTACCATTATCTTTATTAATAACTCCATTTGTAGAGTCACAAATACCCGCTAAGGTAATTTCAGCAACAATTTTACTTGATGTAAGTTTAGACATTAAGACCTTCTCTTTTCTACCTGTTTTATCGTTGCCGTCAACTGTTAATTTAATTTTATTCTTACTACCAAAATAATCAAAGACATACTCCATATCAACTGTTAGACCATTCTCACTTGCCCAAGTATTAACTGCATTAGTTGCGTTAATACCACTATCATATGGACCTTCACTTGGGTAAGATAAATCAATTTCTTTATCTTCAACCTTAAATTCTTTACAGATTTCATTAGATTTAATACTCTTATCCTTAAAGGCATAATAAGCACAGATCTTAATATTAGAGCCAGGTATTAAATTTAATTTCTTTGATAATTTATCCGTATTACTTGCGATAATCTCACTTGGCTGATTATTGACATCCACTCTAGCCTTATATTCAATTGGTCCAAAAATCCAAGAATAATCAAAGATACGTGGTCCAAAGAATTCAACATAAACACCATTTTCATTAAGTGATAAATCAATCTTATTATCAGCTACTTGTAATTTACTTAAGTCTGGATATGGTGCCCAACTAATATTTAACTCAGAGCCAAGTACCTTAATATCTGCAGTTTTTAATTCTTCAATCTTTATAAGTTCCGGTTCAATTAACTTAGCATCCTTAGTTTTAATAAAGCCAGCCGTAATTAAATCTTGATTCATACCTTCAATCACCTTAGTATAAGGGAAGGTACCTAAAATATGAGTGATATAAGATACCCCATCAGGTGGCGTAATATTATTTTTTACAGGACCCTTTGAGTCTACAATTGACTGATGAATAAGTTTTGCAGTATAACCAGGAATATTTCGCTCCTCATCTTCATAAGAGAAATAAGTATTCTTACCCTTTATTGCTTTTTCATAACCCGTCCATACCGCAACGGTATAATCAGGACTAGAACTTACAAACCATAAATCCTTAGTAGCACCAACAGGAATACCAAACTGAACTCCATAATCACCCCAATCGGAAGTACCTGTTTTAGCATACATGCGATGATCAAAACCTTTAATTGCACGATATGCTCTACCCCAGGCAACGTTAAAATTATTATTTAATAATTCTGTATCAAGGAAGGCGGCTTCCTTAGATAAGGCTTCTACCTTAGGATGATTAGGTACTATTGGTTCCTTACCATTTAAAAATTCAATTTTTCTAATTGTATGAGGCTTATTATAAGTACCATAATTCATAATCGCTGCTTGAGCTGCAGCTTGTTGGAGGACTGAAACCTCTAAATCAGCTCCTCCAATTGCATATTGAATATTAAAATTCTTATTATTTACTTGTTTATAACCAAGATCATTCATATACTTAACGACCTTATCGATACCAACCTTATCCACAACATCTTGTAAAGTTTGAATTGCAGTAGTATTTAAAGACTCAGCTACAGCTTTTTTTAAAGGTAGTTCACCATAATACTCACCAGTAAAATTTTTAATTACAGCAGTAGTACCACGATAAAGTATTGGTTTATCAGTAACTACATGACTAGTTGACCAACCTAAATGTTCAAAAGCTAGTGGATATTCTAAGATGGTTTTAATTGAAGATCCAGGTTGTTTATACTGATCAATCGCGTGATTAAGCAATAAACTACCACCCTTAGCATAATTACGACCACCTAATATTCCCGCAATTGCACCAGTATTATTTTCAATTGCTATTGCTGCAATCTCTTGATTTTCATCTACATATTCAAATTCTTCAATCTTACCAGCTTGGATTAAATCCATTTGATTCTGTACATGTCGATCTAAATGAGTATAGATACGCATCGGATTAGTATAAGGTGATAAACCACTTAACTCCTCAGCTTCTTTAATAACAGCATCAATATAAGCTTGATTAGGATTAATATTCTGTGGATCATTATAACCACCACCTACTAATAGATCTTCTACCTTCACTGATTTAGCTAATTTATATTCTATATCATTAATATAACCATGATAATTCATAAGGTAAAGAACCGTATCTCTTCTTTCGGTAGCATTTTCAAGATAATTGAAAGGATTATAATAGTAAGGTGAATTAATAACCCCAACTAATAATGCTGATTCTGATAAGTTAAGATCCTTACTACTCTTACCAAAATAGTAATTAGCTGCATTTTCTATCCCTCTACCATTAGCACCGAAGTTAATTTTATTTAAGTATAATTCAAAGATATTCTTTTTTGAAATATGTTTTTCAAGTTCTAAAGCTAGATTAATCTCCTGAAATTTACGTTTAACACCTGATGCTCCCTGTCTTGCTGCTTCAATTCCAGCATCATCATCAGTAAAATAGGTATTCTTAACTAATTGCATCGTAAAGGTAGATCCACCACTTAAAGATCTAGATCTTCTAGTTACAATATTTATTACATTAGAGAATAATGATTTAGTAAAACGAGGTAAATCAAAACCATTATGACTGAAAAAACGAGCATCCTCAGTAGCAACAAAAGCGTCAATCAGATTATTAGGTAAATCATCATAATTCACATTAAGTCTAATTGTCTTACCGATATCCGCAACTAATTCATTATTTTGATCCAGAATTTGTGAAGACTCATTAGATGTAAAACGATTAAGATTAAATTCTGGGGTATCTTTAGTAAGTTTAAAAACAATAAAGATCGATACAATAATTCCTATAAGCATTAAAGTGGCACAGATAGATGTGATAATAGCCCAGATCTTTAGGGGATCTTTATTAATTTTTTTATCCTTATTAAGCACTTTATTTTTCTTTTTAAATTTAAACATTTAAACCTCCAATATCTTAGCCAATGTTTTAAGATAATCACAGGGTGCTAAATAAGATGTTTCAATTAGATAGCCATGTTTAAGTACCCAATCATAACTTAGTGATTTTCTTTTATTGGTAAGATAAATATCAATAACATCCTTAGCCATAATCAGAAAAGTCTTATCGTGCTTATTGAAACGAATTATCAAAAAAGCATAACCTCCCATCTTATCAACTAAGGCAAGATGTTCTAATTGGTGATGATGAAGCGATGTGAAAGGAAAAGATGTCTTAGAATTACATTCTTTAGCCTCAAAATCAATATAATGATTTTTAAACAAACCATTATAATCAGTAGTTGAGGGTATTTTATAATAGGCCTCTACTATTTTAGCACTAGATCTTTTAGGATAGTCAACCTTTACAACCTGTATAGGTGTTGGTTTTTTATGCACTACCGCTATTTCATTTGCTAGATAATATTGATTACTACGATTAATATCAAATTCTAAATCCATACCCCTATTAGAAGTAGATCTATTAAGATTAATATTAACTTCTTTTTTTCTTATCGCATTAGGATATTTCATCTTTTATATTATAACCTATTTATATTAAATCAACTACAAATAGCTTTTTTGATAGTCTTTTATTAGCTAAGTTAAGATTAAGGTTAATAAATAAATAATCGATATGATTACTC
>JAEWGY010000004.1 GCA_023388035.1 Bacillota bacterium
ATAAAATTATATCATGAAAAATATAATAAAAAAAGATGTTATAATAATTTTAAAGGAGAAACTATGGCAAAAAAATATTATCTAAGCACTTCTATTGTCTACGCCTCTGCTAAACCTCATGTTGGAAACTGTTATGAGATCGTTTTAGCCGATGCTATCGCAAGATATAAAAGATTATCTGGTTATGATGTTTTTTTCCAAACTGGAAGTGATGATCATGGTCAAAAGATAGCTGATAAGGCTAAAGAGGCAAATATTCATCCCTATGAATACACAACTAAAATTACTGATATAGTTAAAGATATTTATAAACTTTTAAATATAAGCTACGATCATTTTATTCGTACAACAGATGAAGATCATAAACAAAAGGTTGCTGATATCTTTAAATATTTTTATGACAAAGGTGATATCTATTTAGATACCTATGAGGGTAATTATTGTAAGGCCTGTGAATCATTTTTTAGTGATTCACAGTTAGTAGATGGTCGCTGTCCAGATTGTGGGGGTATTATTACTAAAGAAAAACAAGAAGCTTATTTCTTTAGAATGTCTAAATATGAAAAAGAGCTAGAAAAAATCTTAATTGAAAATAAAGAATTAATCATTCCTAATAAAGGAAGTAGTGAAATGCTTAATAATTTTATTAAGCCAGGTCTTAAAGATCTATGTGTATCTCGTTCAAATTTTGATTGGGGAATTAAGGTTCCATTTGATCAAAAACATGTAATCTACGTTTGGATTGATGCACTAAGCAATTATATCACTTCAATCAATTATCAAAACCAAGAAGAATTTAATAAATACTGGCCCTGTGATTTACATATCATCGGTAAGGATATCTTAAGATTCCACTCAATTTATTGGCCAATTATGTTAATGTCATTAGGACTTAGCTTACCTAAAAAAATCTTTGCCCATCCTTGGCTTTTATCAGGTGATGATAAGATGTCTAAGTCTAAGGGTAATGTTATTTATGCTGATGATTTAGCTAACGAGTTTGGAACCGATGAAATTAGGTATGTATTACTTAAAATTATGCCCTTTGATCATGATGGTATTGTTACTAGAGAAATTATAATTGATACTATCAATGCTGATCTAGTAAATACCTTAGGCAATCTAGTTAATCGCAGCATTGTTATGGCTAATAAATATTTTGATTCAAAGATTGTAGAATCAGATCTTAAGGATGAATTTAGTGATGATTTAGAAAATGTGATTAATGAAGTTAAGAATGATTATTTTAAGTTATTAGAAGAGTTAAGAATCCAGGATGCTTTAATTCGTTTATTCGACTTACTAAGAAGAGCAAACAAATATATTGATGAAACAGCACCATGGCTTTTAGCTAAAAATAAAGAGGATGAAGAAAAACTTAATAATGTTCTATATCATCTTTTAGAAACAATTAGAATTAGTGCTATTATGCTTGCAAATATCATCCCTGATACCAGTGCTAAAATCCTTTCATATTTAAATGTTAATTTAAGTTATAATGAGCTAGATTACGGCTTTATTAATGAGTATAATACTAGTAAAGACATTGCTATTTTATTTAAACGAATCGAAAATAAAAAGGAGGAAAAATGAATTTATTTAATGAATGCAAAGAAAAATTAAAGGGAAAAAAAGTAAAAATCGTCTTTCCTGAAGGTTTAGATCCTAGAATCTTAGAGGCTTGCGTAAAATTAGCAGTTGAAGACTGTGTAAAGCCTTTAGTAATCGGTGAAAAAGAAAAGATTGAAAATACTTGTAAAAGTAATGGTTTAGATCCAAGTGTCTTAACGATCATCGATCCTGCAAACTATCCTAGTATCGATTTGATGGTAGCAGAATTTGTTAAGCGCCGTAATGGTAAAATTGATGAAGTACGTGCTAGAGAATTAGTACTAACTGACTATAATTATTTTGGTACCATGTTAGTGTATCTAGATGAAGCTAAAGGTCTAGTATCTGGTGCTGTAGGAACTACTGCTAACACTGTAAGACCAGCACTACAAATAATTAAAATGCATCCAAACTACAATTTAGTTTCTGGTGTTTTCCTAATGCTTAAGGAAAGTGAAAGGTATTTATTCGGTGATTGTGCTATTAATATTAATCCTGACTCTAAAACCTTAGCTGAAATTGCTATTTGTTCTTCACATACAGCAAGAAAATTTGGTATTGACCCAAGAGTAGGTTTTCTAAGTTTCTCTACCTTCGGCTCAGCAAACTCACCAGAACAAGATAAGGTTGCAACTGCAGTAAGACTTGCTAAGGAATTAGATCCTGAATTAGTTTGTGATGGTGAAATGCAATTAGATGCTGCAATAGTCCCTACTGTTGCTTTAAAGAAAGCTCCTAATTCACCTGTAGCTGGAAAAGTTAATACCTTCATCTTCCCAACTCTTGATGCTGGTAATATCGGTTATAAAATCGCAGAGCGTTTCGGTAAATATCAAGCAATCGGTCCTATTCTTCAAGGTTTAGCTAAACCTGTTAATGATTTATCACGTGGTTGCAGTGCTCAGGATGTCTATAATCTTGCATTAATTACAGCTGTTCAATCATTAGATTAAGGCCTTTGGCCTTTTTATTATGCTATAATTAAAATATGCAAATTGTAATTTTAGGTTGCGGTTATCTTGCTTATAATATTTATAATCATTTTAAAGATAAATGTCACTGTACTGTATACGGTTATAAGTCTAGTTTCTCTTATTTAGTTGAAAATTTTATCGAGACTGACATTTTTAAACTGGATGAAAATACATTCAAAGATGCGATTGTTATTGATTGTATTTCCCTAATTAATAATACTGAAACTGATGAAAATAAATTAATTTTTGTTAAGAATAAATATGAAGCTTTTTTAAAGAAATTAAAACTTTCATATCTCTATATTAATTTTTCAAGTGGTGGCACTATTTATGGTGATAGTGAAAAACTACTTAATGAAAATGACCCCATTAATCCTCAAACCATCTATGCAAAATCTAAGGCATTAATTGAAGATCTAATTATTAAAAGTGATATCAATTATTTGATTTTAAGACTATCAAATCCTTATGGTGGCTACATTCAAAGAGAAAGAAATCAAGGAGTAATACCAATCATTATTAGAGCTATTTTACTCAATCAGGAATTTACACTTAAAAATACTCTTTCAAGTACAAGAGATTATTTACATATGGATGATCTTCTAATTTTCCTTCAAAAATTGATTGAAAATAATCTCAAAAATCAAATAATTAATCTTAGTTATGGCAAAAGTTTTAGTCTTAATCAAATTATTAATTTTTGTGAAAAATATTGTGAAGCTAAATTAAATTATAATACTGAAATTAATTTTGACTATCAAATGCATTCAAGGATTGATAATTTAAAACTAATTAAATTAACTGATTATTTTCCTAAAATCGATCTAGCTCAAGGTATTTTAAAGGAAGTAAAGCGAATTAAAAAAGAATTAGAACCAAGTTTTTCTATTCTGATACCGGTTTATAATATTAGTACTTATCTTAAGAAATGCCTAGACTCTATTTTAGCCCAAGATTATCACAACTATGAAGTGATTATGGTTGATGATGGTTCAACTGATGAATCAGGAGCAATTTGTAAAAACTACGATGACAATTACGCTAACTTTCATTATTATTATAAAGAAAATAAGGGCTTAGCAGATACCAGAAATTACGGTATTCAAAAAGCCAAAAATGATTATATTATATTCATTGATGGCGATGATTATATCGCAAGTAATTATCTTTCTAGCATCAAAGAAGTTATTAATATGTACAATGCTGACTTAATCATTTTCGATTTTATCCAAGAATATATTGATAACAGTAAGGAATACATCAAAATCGATCTTAAAACTGACGCTCAAATTGATCCTCTTAAAGATAATTTATTAATAAAAGCTAAAAATTGTGTTTGGAATAAGGTTTACCATAGACGTTTATTAAAAAATAGCATTTATGGACCTTGGCGTTTTTATGAAGATCTTAGTGAGACTTATAATATTATTTTAGAGGCTTCTAATATACATTACTTAAATAAAGCTTTATATTATTATCTAGTTAATCGCAGTGGTAATATCACAACTAGCTTTAATGATAATGTCTATGATATCTTCTTATCCTTAAATAAATTGATTAATTATTATAAAGAAAGAAAAGTCTATGAAAAATTCTATGATCAAATTGAACACTTAAGTTTAATCAACATCATGGAATGTCTTAAAAAACTAAGAAATGTAGAACTTTTAAAAGCTTTTAAATTTATTAATACAAGTTTTAAATTTATTAATGAAAATTTTCCTAATTATCGCAGTGCTAAAATCAGTCCTTATATACAGAAAAATGATAAGCTTTATCTAAACAAATATAAATTAATGATCTATCTAGTACTACGTACAATCATAAGACAAATATAAATTAATGATCTATCTAGTACTACGTAAAATCATAAGGAGAAATAATGCCTAAAGTATCAATTATTGTACCTATTTATAATGTAGAAAAATATTTAAGAAAATGTATTGATTCGTTATTGAATCAGGATTTTAAAGATCTAGAAATTATTGCGATTAACGATGGGTCACCAGATAATTCACTTACAATTTTAAAAGAATATCAAGATCCTCGCTTAGTTATCGTTGACAAAGAGAACGGTGGTTATGGCTCGGTTTTAAGAGAAGGTATTAAAATAGCTAAAAGTGACTATATTTTAGTATGTGATCCTGATGATTATTTAGAAACCAACGCTGTTTCCTATCTTTATAATCTTGCTTTAAAAAATAATTCTGATCTTACTATCGGAGCTAAATATTATATTTATGAGGATAATGAACAAATTGATTATTCCAAATCTTATTCAGATGAAGTTAAAATCTTAAATGAAGAAATATATAAAATAGAAAATGATAATTTCAAAGATCTCTTATTCATCGACCCCTCACCTCACTCAAAGCTATATCGCAAAGAATTAGTGAAGGATTTAAACTTTTTAGATAAAATCGCCTATACTGATAATATTCTTTTTTATCTATCACTGATAAAGGCTAAAAGGGTTATTTACACTGAAAAAGCACTATCTTACTATCTGATAAACCGCAGTGGTAACACTATGAGCGATATTTCAGCTAAGGCTGTATTAGCTCATTTAAAAGTTTTTAATGAAATTCTTAACAAAGCAATTACTAATCTTGATTTCTTTTATTTCCGCATGTTTTTAAGTTTCAAATATATTATCTGGCAATTTAAGGCTACTCATTTAAATAGTGAAGTGCAAAGTGAATTAATTACTAATCTTAAAATAATGCAAGATAAATTAATTTTAAATCGAAAAAGTATTTTAGCTTATTATAAACTTTATAATAATAGACGTTATAAAGAAAGAATCAAGGATTATTTATTTTTAAATGCCCTAACAAAAAAGATTGGATTTAATTTATTATTAAAAGATATTAAAAAGCGAGGCCAGCATGATTGATGTTATTATTCCCATTTACAATCAGAAGAATTATCTTGATGATTGCATACAAAGTCTTTTAAATCAGACTTATAAAAATTTCAGAGTGCATTTAATCGACGATGGTTCTAGTGATGGTAGTTCTTTAATTTTAAAAGCTTATGCTGCTAAATATCCAACATTATTTCATTATCATTTTAAAGAAAATGGTGGCTTATCTGATGCTAGAAATTATGGTTTGAAATTTGTTAGTGCTCCTTACATTCATTTCCTTGATTCAGATGATTATCTTGATTCACAATTCTATGAAATAATGCTTAAAGAAATAGAAGGTTATGATTTAGTTGCTACAGGGATGAACGAATTCAATAATAATGGAATATTTAATAAGATACCTGCCACTAATTTACAAGACCCTGATACAATTAAGGCAGGACTATTTGCACCAATGTTTGCATCTAATAAACTTTATAAAGCATCGCTATTTGAGGATTTACGCTATCCTAAGGGATATTGGTATGAAGATATACCGGTTTTCATTAAACTTATCAGTTCTAATATAAAAATAAATTTTCTTGATAATTATCTTTTCTACTATCGTCATCATGATGATTCAATTATGAAATCAAATAATAATCCAAAATTATTTGATATCTTCACGATCTGTAAGATGGTAATAGCAATTTTTAAAGAAAAAAATCTACTTAATAAATACTATTATGAATTAGAATTTTTTATAATTGAACATTTAAGACTGTATGGTATGTATCGTTTCCTAAGATCTAATTATAAAAAGGCTCTAATATCTGAATCTAATCACTTTATGCAGCTTAACTTTCCTAATTTCAAAAAGAATCCTTATCTTAAAAAAAGAAATCTTAAAGAAAGACTTTTCGTAAAATATCCATTTTTAGGACGGATATATTTTTCCTTAAGATATAAATAAAATACTATATCCTATTTACTTTAAAATCTAAATAGGTTATAATATTTTAGCTGCGGATGTGGCGAAATTGGTATACGCGCTAGACTTAGGATCTAGTGCCTCGTGCATGGGGGTTCGAGTCCCTTCATCCGCACCACTCCTGAACAATAATAAAGCTTTATGCTTTATTTTTTTTTATATTTTATTTAAATTCTATTTCATTTAATAAATATTTTTTCTTACATTTTGAAAACGTTTATAAAAGTTTGAAAATCTGATATTATTTTATCAAAATCTTATTCACTCTATTTTTACTATCTATTTAAGCTAATATACATAGTATTACATGAAGCCATAAATGGTTTATCAGAATACTTTTACTTGTTTCTAGTATATATAAAATGGCTATTAAAAATAAGGGAACTATATAGCAGTTTACACCAACCACAAAATGTAGTGTTTTCGGGTTCGTTTCACTCAACTTTACACAGATAAATGGCTGGGTTATAATAAAGTTGCTAAGATGTATCAACATAACTTTGTGAATCACAGTGCTCATGAATATGTTCAAGGCGATGTTTATACTAACATGACTCAAAGCTTTTAGGCTGGATTAAAACGTGGAGTATTAGGAATTTATCACTCATGGTCTAAGAAATATATTCAAGACTATGTGAATGAATTTGTTTTCCATCTCTTACTTTCAAATGCCTGTGTCGTACTAAATATAGGGAACTAATTTATGGCTACTAATACACTAAATGATTTACATTTTGAATTGGAAAGGTCTATTTCTCGAAGAGTTGATAGTAAACTAATTGGGCATCAGGTTAGTCTTTCTGATAGATTTTATGACAAGTATACGAAATTCTGGAATAAAAAGTACAGTTTTGATTTTGTTACTAACCATCGTCCTTTTTACGCTCAACTAACAAAGACTTGTATCTACGAAGCGCTTAAAGAAAGTCTCAAATTCACTGATTTGAAAGAAACTTTGGATAGCCATGCACTATAACTCTAGAGAGGATAAGGGGGGACAGTAATGACAACATGGTATGATTACATGGTAAGAGCCAGCCAGCATGCTGGAAGTGATGGCGATTTATGGTTTCGTTATCTTTACAAGGTTATTCAAGATGGAGAAACCAAACTAACAACCGAAGATGTTGAACAGTTATTAAAAAACCCTACTCTGACACCGTTTCAAAAGATAACTCTGCAAGATGCTTTAATGGACGGTACTCATACAAGAGAACATGTCTTACAAGCTAATCGTAAAAGTCAACCGAAAGACATTTTAAAGCTGTTTAGAGAGGGGAACTATGAATAAGAAAATCTTATTTGAAGCTCTCAATGCTGAATTAGATAAAGAAAACATTGAACTTGAAATTATCTGCGTTGGTGGTTTCGTCCTTGAGTATTATAATCTTCGAGGAACACAAGATGTCGATGCCTTTTATCAAGAAGATGCTAAAATCAGAAGTATCATCGAGAAAGTTGGTAATGATTTCGGAGTGAACATTCTGAAGAATTTAGACATTATTAAAAGACGATTTTCGTTTGGAAGTCGCCTTTTTTGATAATCTTGAATACTATATATTGTAGCTAGTGTAAAATGGTATATAGTTCTCAAAAATAAATATATTATTAAAGCCTAATAGATTAATTATAAGAAACGCAATAAAGGTAATTAAAGAATTATTTTATATTAAGAATTTATAATTCATACAAAGGAGAATATAAATTATGAATATATTAATTGTGGAAGATAATAATGACATCAATAATATGATTAAAGATTATTTAGTTAAAGCTGGATATAATTGTGAGCAGGCATTTTCTGGTACAGAAGCACTAATGCACTTTAAAATGAATAACTATGATCTTATCATCTTAGATTTAATGTTACCAGGAATGGATGGTGAATCATTTTTAAAAAGTATACGACAGATCTCTTATTTACCTATTATTGTCTTAAGTGCTAAGGATACATTAGATAGCAAGGTTGAAGTATTAAGCGCCGGAGCTGATGATTATCTTTGTAAACCATTTGAACCTCAAGAACTTTTAGCAAGAATACAGGTTCAATTAAGGAAAAGAAACAAAAATACTTATCATAATATAGTATTTAAGGATTTGAGTCTTAATCAATCGTTTTATGATGGTGTTATTGATAATAAAGCACTTAATCTAACAAAACACGAATATTTAATTCTAGAACTTTTGATGAAAAATATAAAAAGAGTTTTTACCAAACAAGAAATCTATGAATATGTCTGGAACAATGATTATTATGGAGATGATAAAACAATCAATGTTCATATAAGCAATATTAGAAAAAAGATTAAACAATATACCGATGATGAATATATAAAGACTGTTTGGGGCATTGGATTTAAAATGGCTGAATAAATAATATTCAGCTTTTTCTTTATACTTTCTTTATATTTACTTAGTATTTTATTTAACTTCGATTGCTATAATAATACTGTATTAAGGAGAAGGCATGATATGGAAGAAAATGTATTAGAAATTTATGATCTATGCAAAACCTATAAAGATACAAAAGCTGTATCACATCTTTATATGAATGTAAAAAAAGGCGACATTTATGGATTTATAGGGGAAAATGGTTCAGGAAAATCAACAACTTTAAAAATGATAACTGGCTTAATTTTTCCTACATCTGGTGAAATCAAATTATTTGGTGAAAAAAGAAATTCATTTACAGCTAGAAGAATCGGATCTTTAATAGAAACTCCTGGATTATATCCTAACCTTTCTGCTTATGACAATATGGAATTAAAAGCTATCGCAATGGGGAATTGTAATAAAAATAAAATTACTGAATTATTAAATTTAGTTAAACTTAATCCAAAGAGTAAGAAAGCTATTAAAAAATTCTCATTAGGTATGAAACAGCGTTTAGGAATAGCTTTAGCATTATTAGGAAATCCAGACCTAATAATATTAGATGAACCGATTAATGGATTAGATCCTGAGGGCATTAGAGAAGTAAGAGAGGTCATTCGACACTTAAATGATACAAAGAAAATGACATTCATCATCAGCAGTCATATATTAGGTGAGCTTAGCAAGATTGCGACGAAATATGGAATCATTCGAAATGGTTATATGGTAGAAGAAATAACGGCTAAAGAACTTGATAAACACCGTAGAAATTATCTGTCACTAAAAGTGGCTGATGCAGCTAAAGCAATTCCTTTGCTGGAAAAGACTTTATATATAAAAGACTACACTGTTCATGAAAATAATGAGATATGGATTTATGATGACGTTAAGAGCTCTGAAATTTCAATGCAGCTAGCGCAAAATGGAGTAGAGATTCATCAAATTTATTATCAAAAACAAGATCTAGAATCTTATTTTTTAGAGAAATGTGGAGGTAAAAAGTAATGTTTAATATTATAAAATCTGAAATCAAAAGATTATTTAAAAGTAAAGGTTTCTGGTTATCTATAGCTATATTCATTTTAATTTATAGTTTGTGTATTTTTATGTTACTTACATCGCAAGAAAATGGTGTGCTACCTAAAACTAGCGCTAAACCAGAGTCAGAATTTTATCTTTCATTTGAGTTCACATTTAGGTCTTCGACTCAAATCATAGTTAAGTCATTAAATTCATTCGCAACAACGTTTGGGCATTCTTTGGGTAGTTTAATTTTAGGAATTTATTTAGCCATATTTGTATGTAATGAGTACAGTAGTGGCTATATCAAGAATATTGCAACTTTACCTAATGGCAGACTTGCACTCGTCGTTTCAAAAATTGCTGTAGCTGTATTTATTGATTTAATAATTATATTACTAAGTTATGGAATTGGTTTTATTTTGGGAAATCTTCTTATTGATGGATTTATAATTGAGTCTATAGGTCTTATACTTAAATCATCGGCAGTTATGTTTATTATGAGTCTAGCTTTATTTAGCATGCTTATTGCTATTACAAGCGTATTTAGAAGTAGAGTAGCAGGTATCATTTTAGTGCTATTAATTTCATCGAGTATGCTCCAGCCTTTATTTGCATCATTATTTGATTTAGTAAACTTATCCTTTTTATCAAAATATACCCTATCTTATTTTTTCTTAAATGGTTCTTTAGTTAATGAAAATGAATTTATAAGAGTAATTTTAATTTCTTTACTTTACACTATTATCTATAATGGAGTAAGCATTGGTATTATACAAAAAAGAGATATATAAAGTAAAAAAATAAATTTAAAACATAAAATTAGTAATTATAGTTAAGTCATCTATTTTATGAATTAGCCAAGAGCACTCGTGACTTTAGTCATGAGATGAATCAACTTCGTACAAGGTGTGTCTTTTGACATGTAAGTCGCCCGATGTATGTTAATTTGGTGATTGGCAAAAACGCTAATATTTAAAGGTAATAACTTGAAAAAAATTTTACATATGTTATCCTATAATTGAGGCGGATAACATGGTAGAGGATATGTGTACTCTATCCAATACCATATTGTATGGTGTGTGAAATATCGCCATAAAGTGTTGCTTAGTGATATAGATAAAAAGCTAAAGATAATGGTTTCACGATTTCAGGAATTGAAAGTGATTGTGACCATGTTCATCTCCTAATCGATTGTAATCCGCAGCATTAAATTCCAAATATCATCAAAGCGTTAAAGGGTGTTTTTTGGTAAGGTTGCTATTTAAAAAGTTTCTCTAGCTAAAAAAGAAGCTATGGGGAGAGAATCTTTAGAATTATTCAACCGTAAGTGAACACACAAAAGCACAAATACGACAATACATCCAAAATCAGAAAGTGAGGTGAAAAAGAGTGTTAGTAAATAAAGCATACAAATTCCGTATCTATCCAACCGAAAAGCAGGAAGTATTAATTGTTAAAACGATTGGTTGCAGTCGATTTGTGTTTAATCACTTCTTAGTAAAGTGGAACGAAACATACAAAGAAACAGGTAAAGGATTGTCATACGGAGTATGCTCCTCCGAACTGCCGAATCTAAAAAAAGAATTACCTTGGCTAAAAGAAGTAGATAGCATTGCTATTCAATCATCAGTAAAAAACCTCTTAGACGCATATTCACGATTCTTTAAGAAGCAAAATGATGCACCATGTTTCAAGTCAAAAAGGAATAAAGTTCAATCGTACACAACAAAACACACAAACGGAAATATTGCGATAGAAGGAAATAAGATTAAACTCCCTAAACTTGGACTTGTTCGTTTTGCGAAATCAAAAGAAGTAGAAGGTCGTATTTTAAATGCTACGATTAGACGAAGTCCTTCCGGCAAATACTTTGTTTCGTTGTTAGTAGAAGAAGACGTGCAAGCATTGCCGAAAACAAACAAAGAAGTCGGTATTGATATTGGGATAAAGGATTTCGTTATTCTATCTAACGGTGAAGTGTTTAAGAATCCGAAATTCCTACGGAATATGGAACAAAAACTCATTCGTGAACAACGTATCCTTTCCAGACGTGTGAAAGGTTCTTCAAACTGGAATAAACAACGAGTTAAGGTTGCCAGAATCCATGAAGGTATTGCGAATACCCGAACAGATTACTTGCAAAAAATTTCAACGCATATTGTCAAAAACCACGACATCATTGCGATTGAAGATTTGCAAGTGTCTAACATGATGAAGAACCACAAACTTGCCAAAGCAATTAGCAAAGTATCCTGGTATCAATTCAGAGAGATGCTTAAATACAAGGCAAAGTGGTATGGTCGTACTGTCGCTATCATAGGCAAAACGTTCGCTTCCTCTCAACTTTGTTCGTGTTGTGGATATCAAAACAAAGAGGTTAAAGAACTAAACTTGCGACAATGGAAGTGTCCTTTTTGCTATAGTGAATGGGATAGGGATGTAAACGCAAGTTTGAATATTCTTGCCGAAGGCAAAAGACTACTATCTGCATAATTGTAGTAACCGCAGGAACTGCGGGGATAGCTTGGTGGTACATCATGTACTAATTCTGCTCAATAGAGCGGACTACCCAAGAATCTTGTGGCTTTAGCGATGAGAGGTTCAAAGTATACTTATAATATATAAAATTAATATCTTTGGAGGTGTTAGAATATGATGGTATTATGTATTATTTTTGGAATAATAACTATCATTAGTCTAGCATCTTTTTTTCTTCTTTTACACGATTTAAAAGAAATCACTAAACAGATCGATTATAAAAATAAGACCAATAGTCATTTTGATATCACTGTTAGTAGCAGTGCTTCTTCTATAAAAAAACTACAGCTAAAAATAAATGAACTTTATAAAACTGTTAATAAGGTAGAAGAAATTGCGTTTAAAAAGGAAAAAGAAATGAAAACGCTGATATCTGGGATAGCCCATGATATTAGAACACCTTTAACAAGTATTAAAGGCTATCTTAAATTAATAGAAGAATCAAATAATGATAAAGAAAGAAAAAAATATTATGATATCATTGAATATAGACTTGATACATTAGCTTCAATGCTGGAAAATTTATTTATACACTCAAAAATAAGTGATAGCGAATATGAAGTAAAAAAAGAAAGTATCGAAATATTTCCAATAATATGTAAAGTTATGGCTTCGTTTTATCATGATTTTGAAAATAGAAATATAGAGCCAATTATTCATTTTTCAAATGAGTACTTAAAAGTTATAGCAAATCAAGATATACTTACAAGAATGATCCATAACCTTGTAAGTAATGCGCTAAAGCATGGATGTGATTATTTTAAAATCAAAGAACTAGATAATAAGATTTATTTTATAAATAAAGTTAAAAATAGTAAGCAAATAGAAATAGAACGCTTATTTGATAGATTTTATCTAGCTGATTCATCAAGACATCAAAATTCTACTGGTTTAGGACTATCAATTGTTAAACAAATAGTGGAAATTCATGAATGGAATATTAGCGCTAATATGGAAGATGATAAGATAATTATAATCCTAGATATTAAATAATTTGAAATATTTAAGTTTAGCTATATTAGTTAATAGGTAGGAATCATATTAATAGATTAATAATTAAGATGAGTAAAAGCTACAAATTAAACACTCAGAAATTCAAAATTATTTATTATTATTCTCTTTCATAAAGCAGTAGTTAATACGCCTCTTAATAGCGGATTGAATAAGAAATTAGATACTATACCCTGTAAGGTACACAAAAATAAAAAGATTACATATGTTTAAGTATATATTCGATAGGAGTAAGGTATCCTAAGTTTTTTTTGAATACGTTTAGTGTTATACCACTGAACGTATTTTTTTATCTCTTCTTTTGTTTCGTTCTGCTTTTTATCCCTATTATCCTTAATCTTTCACTTTTAATTGTGAAAACTAATTTTTTATTGGACTATTTCCCCGGCAATCTCCTTTGTATGATATACTTCTTATAAACTTAAATTCTTGTGATATCTTCATATACTCGTGAGAATAATACATTCCCTCTTGATCTGTATTAACTATTGATTTGTTTTCTAACTTCACATTTTCAAAGGTCTTTTAGCGCTGATAAATATAATCTTCCATCACACACTTTATATAACTCACATCCGTAGAGAGTTTAATCCTAGATTTATCTGCTATAAAATCACAAGACAAGATATAATCTATCTTATTGTTATACACCTTTACTTTAGCGTTTACTCTTATCACTAAA
>JAEWGY010000002.1 GCA_023388035.1 Bacillota bacterium
AATTAATGATAAAATTTATGATAAAGTAAATACTATTTTACCTATTGATACTTATTTTAAGGAACATGATGGTAAAAAGATGTATGATTTAGAAATTCATAGTTATAATTATTTAAAAGATGAACCAGATAATAACTTTAATTATGTGCTAAGTCTTAAAAATTCAGCAATGGAAGCAAAAAGTACTCAGATTTTATCGAAGCCTATTGATAAGGAGCTTGCTGCTAAATTAAGAGGCGATAAAATTGAAGAAGATCAAAATAATAAAGATCAAAATAATGAAACTAAAGAAGGTGAATGATTACAAACCTATAGTTTAGCTAAAAACTATAGGTTTTTTCTTATACCTTTTAAAACTATTTAATAAATGATATAATGAATAAGTTTTATAGTTGCTAATGTATAAGGAGAAATATGCGTTTTACTAACAGAGATGAATTTAAAGATTTAATGGTTTCAACCCTGGCAAATCTTTATAGTAAGAATATTGATGATGCTAGTGATGTAGAAAGGTATCATGCACTTTCTAGAATTGTAATGGCTTATGCTAATGAAAATCGTAAATCAACAAAGGATAAGGCTAAAGATTTAAGAAGAAAAAGAGTTTTCTATTTCAGCTTAGAATTTCTTTTAGGACGTATGTTATTAAATAATATTATGAATTTAGGTATTTATGATATTGTTAATGACGGTTTAAAAGAATTAGGAATAGAGCTTTCTAAATTAGAAGAAATTGAAAGCGATGCTGGTTTGGGTAATGGTGGCTTAGGAAGATTAGCAGCTTGTTTCCTAGACTCACTAGCTACCTGTGAATATCTTGGTAATGGTAATACTATTCGTTATCAATATGGTTTATTCAAACAATTAATTCAAAATAATGAACAAGTCGAGGTACCTGATCAATGGTTACGCTATGGTAATCCTTGGGAAGTAAGAAAACCTCATAAAGCAGTTAGTGTTAAATTTTATGGTAAAATCAACATCAATAGAGATCCACAAAGTTCTAAACTCACTTTTGAACATGTAGATTATGTTGATGTTTTAGCGGTTCCTTATGATATGCCAGTTATTGGTAAGGATACTGATTGTACTAATCATTTACGTATGTGGTCTGCTGAACCTAGTGATGATCTACCTAAGGGTTATGATTTCCATACTTATTTAAGTAATTTATCAAACATCTGCATGAATGTCTATCCAGATGATTCAACAGAAGAAGGTAAATACACCAGACTCAAACAAGAATATTTCTTTGTCTCAGCTGGTCTTCAATCAATCGTTATTGATCATTTAAAATTTAATAAGAATTTAGATAACTTAGCTGATCAAGTAGTTATTCAGTTAAATGATACCCATCCAGCGATGGCTATTGCTGAACTTATGAGAATTTTAGTTGATATTCATAATTATGAATGGGATCAAGCTTTTAAAATTTGTGAAAAAGTGTTTGCCTATACTAATCATACTGTACTATCTGAAGCTTTAGAGAAATGGCCGGTTGAATATATCCAAAAATTACTACCACGTATCTACTTAATTATTGAAGAAATCGATCGTAAATTTAAAGATTCAGTTTACAACAAGACTAAGGATATTAATTTAGTGAATAGGGTTGCGATTATTAGGGATAATCAGATTCATATGGCACACCTTTCAATTGTTGGTTCTTTTTCAGTTAATGGTGTTGCGAAAATCCATTCAAATATTTTAATTAATGAATTATTTAAAGATTTTTATTCATTAATGCCAGAAAAATTCAATAATAAGACTAATGGTATAACACCTAGAAGATGGCTGCTATATTCTAATCCTGAGTTATGTAATTTAATTGAAAAATATATTGGACCAGCTTTTAGAACTAATATTAATGAATTAGAAAAACTCTTAGATCATGTTGATAATGAAAATCTACAAAGAGAATTTTTAGAAGTTAAAAAATTACGTAAAATCGAATTAGCGAAGTTTTTAAAACACCATCATAATATCGATTTAGATACTGATTCTATTTTTGATGCTCAGGCTAAAAGATTACACGCTTATAAAAGACAGCTTTTAAATATTCTACATGTAATTTATCTTTATAATAAAATCATCAGTGATGAAAATTTTACTATGCCTAAAACAACTTTCCTTTTTGGTGCCAAAGCAGCTCCAGCTTATTATTTTGCTAAAAAGGTTATTAAGTTAATTAATTCTGTAGCACAAAAAATAAAGGAAAATCCTCGAGTTAATCAGTTTATCGATGTTGTTTTTATTCCGAATTATCGTGTAAGTGTTGCCGAAAAATTAATGAACGCTTCTGATGTTTCAGAACAAATTTCAACTGCTGGTAAAGAGGCTAGTGGTACTGGAAATATGAAATTTATGATGAACGGTGCTATTACCTTAGGAACGATGGATGGCGCTAATGTGGAAATAGTTGATTTAGTTGGTTATGATAACGCTATTATCTTTGGTAAGCGCGCTGAAGAGATACATCAGTTTAAATTAAATTATAATTCAAGCGAATATTATCGAACCAATCCACAAATTAGAGAAACATTAGATCGTTTAATTGATAAAACATTCAGTGATAATGAATATGAATTTATTGATATTTATAATGAATTAGTTATTCATAATGATGAATATTTACTACTTGCAGATTTTGAAGACTATATTAAGGCTCATGAAAGACTTAATGAACTATATTTAAATCCTAATCTATTCGCAAAAAAATGTTTAATTAATATTGCTAAAAGCCCTTTCTTTTCTAGTGATCGTACAATTGAAAACTACGCTAATGAAATTTGGCGTCTTAAGAAATTAAAGAATGATAAAATTATTTGTTGATAATTTCAATTTAATTAGATTAGAAGAGGACTTAGATTTTTCAAGCCTAGTATTATTTAATAAGGATAAGCTTGATTTTAAAGTTATTAAAAATAATGAAGGCTATGAAATAATCTTAGAGCGTGATCTTGATCTTAAATATGATATTGATTATGAATATAAAGAAGATCTAGCAATTATTTATCGCTCAATAGTAAGGAATCCTCGCTTTGAGGACCTTACTTTTTTTAAAGGGTTTTTAGGTTGTGAGTATAGTAAAACAGCATCATTTTTTAGAATTTGGGCACCTTTAGCAAAAAGTGTTAAACTAATTATTTTTAATGATGTTAAACATTTAGAATTAGAGATGCAAGTTAATGGATTTTGCTACGAACTAAAGATTGAGGGAGATTTTGAATATTATAAATACTATTACCAAATTGAAAGAAATAATGCAATTGTAGATTGTCTTGATCCATACAGCTATGGATCTTATAAGAATGCTAAATATTCAATTGTGCTTGATAAAACAAAATTCAATCAAGAAATAATTAAACCTTCATACGTCATGAAGTCATATAATGATGCCATAATTTATGAATTATCAGTTAGAGATTTTTCTAGTGATCCAAAGGTTAATTTTAATAATCCTCGTAAATTAAGCGCTCTAATTCAAGAGGGTCTTAATTATAATGGTGCAGCAGTTGGTTTTGATTATCTTAAATCTTTAGGTATCACTCATGTTCAACTAATGCCTATTTTAGATTTCGCTTCATATGATGAAGATTATTATGAAGAAAATTATAATTGGGGCTATGATCCTATTCAATTCAATGTGCTTGAAGGTAGTTATATAAGTGATGATAAAAATCCTTATAATCGCATCAATGAATTTAGAGAAGTTGTTAATCATTTTCATCGAAATAATATTAGAGTTAATTTAGATTTAGTCTTTAATCATGTTTTTGAACCTAACGATTTTTCTTTGAATTTAATTTTACCTTATTACTTTTTACGCTATCATGATAATGAAGAACTTGCTAATGGCTCTTTTTGTGGTAACGAATTAAGAAGTGAAGCACCGATGCTTAAACGCTATTTTAAAGATATGATAAGTCGCTATCTAGAACTTTTTGATATTGATGGCATTCGCTTTGATTTAATGTCCTTAATGGATCTTTATACACTAAGAGAAATAAGTGATATCTGTCTTAAAAGGAAAGCGGATTTTATGATCTATGGTGAAGGATGGGATTTACCATCAGCACTTGAAAAAGGGTTTATGGCTTCAATTAATAATGCTTCTAAACTTCCTAATATTGCTTTTTTTAATGGTTATTATAGGGATGTTTTAAAAGCAGGTAGCTATGGTAATTTAGATAGGGGTTATTTTTGTGATAATATCACTAAGGAGAATGAATTCATTAAATGCTTACACTCTCATTTCAATCATGACTTAAAGATTGAACCTAAGCAAAGTATTAATTATCTATCATGTCATGATAATTTAAGTTTATTTGATATCCTAAATAAGTTTTATGATAATGAAGAGGAGATTAAAATTAAAGTTAGCTTATTATTATCATGCTTATTACTAACAAATGGAATACCTTTTATCCATATGGGATCAGAGTTCCTAAGAACAAAGAAAGGAAATGAAAATTCTTATAATGCTGGTGATGATGTGAATATGATCGATTGGTCACTAGTTCATAAACATCAAGATTTAATTAATTATCTAAGAAAACTGATTAAATTTAGAAAAGAACACAAGGAACTACATATTGATAATCTTTTAGATTTAGAAAAATATGTAAAAACATATAAAATAGGTAATTTGTTAGTTCATGAGATCAAAAATATTAAAATTGTGATTAATAATCATTATTTCACTACTAATAATCCTTTCAAAGATTGTAAATTATTATTTTCAAGTGTTAACGTTTACAATGAACTAACTTTTTCTGATATAATAGAAGTATATTCAATAAATGTTTTTAATTAGGAGATACTATGAATTCAAAAAAAATGGTTGCGATGATACTTGCAGGAGGGAGGGGTTCTAGACTTTATGATCTAACTAAGTCGATTGCGAAACCTGCTGTACATTTTGGTGGTAAGTATCGTATTATTGATTTCCCGCTTTCTAACTGTGCTAATTCAAATATTTCAACAGTTGGGATCTTAGTTCAATATGAATCAATTTTATTAAATTCCTATGTTTCTAGAGACCATCTATGGGGTCTTGATATGCAAAATGGTGGTGTCTATGTTTTACCACCAAGAGAAAAAGATAGTTCCGGTCTAGGTTTATATCGAGGTACTGCTGATGCCATAAGTCAAAATATTGATTTTATTGATCAAATCGAAGCAGAATATATTCTAATTCTAAGTGGTGATCATATCTATAAGATGAATTATGAAAAAATGCTTTCTTATCATATTGAAAATAAGGCAGATGCTACTATTGCTGTTCTTGAAGTACCACTAAGTGAAGCAAGTCGTTTTGGTATCATGAATGTTGATAGCAATGATCAGATTATCGAATTTGAAGAAAAACCAGCTAATCCTAAATCTAACTTAGCTTCGATGGGTATCTATATTTTTAGTTATAAAACTTTAAGAAAATATTTAAAAGTAGATGAAATGAAGAAGAATTCTGATCATGATTTCGGTAAGGATATCATTCCTGACTACCTAAATAATAATTTAAAATTAATGGCTTATCGTTTTAAGGATTATTGGAAGGATGTTGGAACTATCGATAGTCTTTGGGAAGCTAATATGGATTTACTTAATTCCAATAGTGGTTTAGACTTATTTGATAGTGATTGGAAGATTTATACTGAAGATAGTATTTCAGCTCCTCATTTTGTTGGTGATGATGCCAAGATTGAAAAAGCTTATATTACTCAGGGCTGTCATGTATTTGGTAAGTTAAAAAATGCCGTTTTATTTACAGGTAGTTACGTTGAAAAAGATGCTTCAGTTATTGATAGTGTTATGATGAATAATTCATATATTGCAGAAGGATCAAGTATTATTCGCTGCTTGGTAGCAGAAGGTGTTAGAATTCCTTCTGGTGTTAAATTAGGTAATAAAAATTCAAAGAATATTTTATTAGTTACACAAGAATTAGTTGATAAAAAGGTTGGTGGTAAAAAATGACAAAGGCTTTAGGATTATTGAGTTTTGAATATCATAATTATAATGTAGAAGGTTTAGCTGATAGTAGACCTATTTCCGCAATAAGCATGCTTGGTCGCTATCGTATTATTGACTTCATGTTATCTAATTTTACCAATAGTGGTATTGATAATATTCATGTATTTATCAAGGAAAGACCACGTTCAATTATCCAGCATATTCAAAGAACAAATTATAATATCAATTCAAAAAGAGGTGGTATTAGATTATTTCACGGTGAAAAGGATCTAAAGAGTCCT
>JAEWGY010000086.1 GCA_023388035.1 Bacillota bacterium
TATCTGTAGTGATTTTCTGATGTACTACAGAGGCGCTAAATCTTCTTTTTATCCTATTTGGTGCTACTTTAGCCACTGTACCTTTGTATGAGTAGTGTTTTATCGATTTACGCGTAAAGGCTAAAAATTCATAGCCGCCTTCATTATTTAAGTATGCTTTCACTACTTTCATTTTTAATTCTGCACTATATTTTGCCATAAAAAACCGACCTTCAAAAAATTGATTTTTTAGGTCTAACTTTTTGGGGTCAGTTTAGAAGTTCTTTATCATATCGGTTTAAATATAAGTGCTGCTATGATGTTTGCTAGAGTCATTAGCAAGCCTTTAAAATTAGAGCTTAATAAAGCTTTAGATTATAGTATTTCAGGAGTTGCAGGAGTAGGGTACATTTTATTATAAATTGCTTTATTAATGATTAATTAATATTTGAAATGCAATAAAAAAATTACAACCCTAGGATTGTAATTTAAAATAGTTTAAATAAATTGTTAATGATATTATAAATACTACCAGCACTAGCGAATAGATTACATAAGACAAATACAAGTAGAATTCTTAGAAAACGATTTTTATAAATCGTTTTTATTTTCTTATAATCTTCGCTAATATTTTCAATATCAGCCACTAAAGGCTTTTTAAAATAAGCTTCCATTAAAGCACAAATCATACCGATTGATAGAATGGGATCAACAGTAGTAATCGGCGCTAATAAAAAGGCTGCGATTATCGTAAGAGGATGACAAAGCGTTATAATCGCTGCTAATGCTGCTAATGAACCATTTATTAAAATCCAATCTTTTATTTGATTAAAGGCTAAATCCTTATTCATAAAATATAAATAAGCAAAAAGTAAAATAATAAAAAGAGAAAATAAATATTTTTTAAGCTTTTTAAATAATCCCTTTTTAGGTTTTAATTCCAACTCATTTAAATTAATATCCTCATTAAAATATTTTTTGATGCCATTTACATGAGCAGCTCCAACAATAGCCAGAATCTTTTCTTCTTTTAAATTTTTAAGTTTGCTGGCTAAATACATATCGCGCTCATCTACGATATATTTTTTAATCTTAGGAAATTTTAAAGCTAATTCATTTATTGCTTTAGTTAGTAAGTCTTCACTTTTTAATTCTTCTAAATCTTTTTCACTAATACTTTGTTTATCAAATAAAGCTGATATTAAAAGATTAATTAATTTAAGCTTATCAATAAAACTTAATGAAGCGCTAAGTCTTTGGAAGGTAAGATTAATATTACGATCTATAAGTGCTAATTTAATATTCTTTTCTTTAGTAATATTAATTGCTTCGAGCATTTCAACACCACTAACGCTTTTTAAATTTTTAGCTAATCTTTTTTGATATGAAGAAAGTATTAAATTAACAATTAGTAAATAAACCTTAGATTCTTTGATAATTCTAGCAATATCTAAATTTTGATAACTTAGAGGATCTACTAGTTTTTGATAACGATCATCATCAAGTTCAATAGCAATAATATCAGGACTTAGATCCGTTGCTAGTTTTCTAACCGTTTCTTTTGAACGATTAGAAATATGAGCTGTACCTAGTAAATAAATAGTACTATTTTTATTTTTAATAATTTCGTATTCCATAAATAAAAAATGGTGCATCAGACAAGACTTGAACTTGCACAAGCTAGGCTTATACGCCCCTCAAGCGTACGTGTCTACCATTCCACCACTGATGCACTTTTTAATTATACAATAGATCTGCTGATTTGTAAAAAAAGATGATCTACATAAGTCTAATATTTCATAGTAGCAAGCTAAGTTAATTATTTAATGCTCATAAAATAATATAGTATTTAAGTATCATTGCCTAAAGATTATAACATCATCCTTCCATTTCTATTAGCTCAATTTAAAATTAAATTGCACTAAAAAGATTTTAATTAATTTTAAAATTTATGATTACTATTTACATAATTAAAGAAAAATATTAAAATGAATTATCAATAGTAGCCTATTCCTATTGTAAAGGAGTGCTATATGTTACATATCGCTAGATATAAAAATGGTGATTAATTTCTCTTTATTTATAATATTATGAAAAATAAAATAAAAAGGAGAATAAAATGTTTAAAAAAATTTAATTAAAAAAATCATTTCAATTAGTTTGCTGATTATATTTTTACTTATGCCTTTGCAAAAAATGGTCAAAGCTTATATTTATCCTATGCATAGAGTTTATGAGTGCAGAGGTAATCATTCTGTTAAAACTGGTGAAAGATATGAATTATTAGAATATTTACCATATTATGTTGATGCACATAACAGTTTTACAGTAATGGAAAGTGTATCATATACTTTCGAAGGGACTTTCAATGCATCATTTTTTAACATCGGAATTAATGCAGGTTACTCGCATAAAATAGAAAAAGCACTTACTAATATAGTTGTAAATAATTCTGATACACCTAAACAGGTAAGATTATACCTTGTACACAGTTATTATGATTTATATAAAGAAAATAAACATTCGGATGGACACTGTACTTATATAAAAAGCACAGGAGTTTATCCAACAGGATTAATGTATACTGTTGATCAAAAATAGGTATTATATGAAATATAAATTAATCATCGTTAGTTTTTTAACTCTTATCTTATTAGTTTCTTGTGCTAACAATAAAACTAGTAATGATAAAAAAACTCAAGAACTGATAAAAGATGTAAAGGTAAGTTTTAAAGGAGTTGAAAATGTAATGAGTGGTAGAGGGCATTTATTTGATTATAAAATTGAAAGTAATGGTTTAAAATGTGATTTACCACTTATGGATAAACTTGTGAATGGTGAAAAATTAAACTTAATTTGTCATGATCCTATAGATGATAATAATAAAACCGAAAAGGAAATAGAAATTAATAATTTATTAGTACCAATTACTGATGGATATAAGCATAATTTAAATTTACATAGTTTTGTATATAATAATAATTTAGAATTTTTTCCCGATGCAGTAGCTATTTTAAAAGAAATGCATTTAGTTAAATTTGGCGGCTATGTAATTAATTTAGAAAAGCCTAAGGGTGAAATTAATAATCATATATTTCATAATAAATATGAATGGCTTAAGGAAAGAAAGAATAATAATTTAAATTTATATACAGACAATGTTTTCATTTTAATTTATGAAAGTTTAAGTGATGATGAGGATTTTTTAAATAAACACACAGCTGGTAAAAAATATATTATGAATATCTATAATAATATCTTTAAAAAACCAGGAAGCAATTATTCAAAAGATTCCAATGATTATCAGCTAGTTGATTTAGATTTTAATAATTTAAGCTATACCTATATTAAAGGTCATCCTAAACCAGCAATTTCTTTATTCGCAAATGATATTAATACACTTAAAGAGAATATATAATTATTTGATGAAATAACCTATCAAGGTCGCTTCTATGATAATATTAATAAACTAAATCCTAATACCCCAGGTTTATATGATATACAAATACTAGGAAGCCCTGACTATCAAAAAAGATAAAGTTTAAAATCAAAAAAATATTTATTTACATTATATTTTTAAATATTATTAAATTAATTAAGCTATTTAAAAAATAATAGTTTATATTATTTGACAATAAAAAATATAAATGCTACACTTAAACTATATTTATAATAAAATTATATTTAAATGAGAGCGTGAATTAAAAAAAATATTAATTTTATCTATAGATGTTTATTATTTACTGGAATAATAGGTATAAAATCTATTTCAGATTTTGGTTCAAATTATGTTATTAAAAAGAAAGTAAATAATGAAAATAATAAATGTAACGGATATTGGAGAGTATGCTTTAAATGAACAATAAAACAAGAAAAAAATTTTTAATTTTTGCTTATATTTTTTGTGGAATATTTTCTACGTGGTATATATTAAGTCTCTTTAATTTAGCACCATCGTCAAGTGAGATTTCTCTAATTTATTTAATCAGTGGTGCTATAAGTACAATTTGTTTTCTATTTATTCTTTTTCATAAGTTTATTTTTAAAGATAGATTGTAAAATTAAATGCGACACTAATATAAAATAAAAACCCATAACAAAATCAATTCATGTAAAATGTAATTACCACAAAACATAGACATGAAGGAGATTGTTATGAGTCATAAATATATTA
>JAEWGY010000104.1 GCA_023388035.1 Bacillota bacterium
ATATTATACTGTTCTTGTTGACTATCATCAAGTGCTATCCATCTCCCACTTTAGAAGATGGGAGCATTTCGCACATTAAGGTTAAATCAACTACAAATAGCTTTTTTGATAGTCTTTTATTAGCTAAGTTAAGATTAAAGTTAATAAATAAATAATCGATATGATTACTCATATCGATTTATTTTAAAAAATTTATATATAATTGACTATTATAATTTTCACTCAATCCCTTTTAATTTTTTATATTCAGGCTTAAAATTCCATACAAAGACAATACCAATTAACTCTAAAACTACTGCAATGAAAGGAACTAAGGTACCTAAGATTCTAATACTGCTAACTACACTAGGACTTTGTGAGCTAGCTCCTGCTATAAAACCAATAGCTGATAAGATAAAACTTACACCAACTGAAGCAATTGTTGATCCTATTTTACGTGAGAAGGTATAAATTGAATATAAACTTCCTTCAGCTTTAATTCCAGTAAGATACTGTGCATAATCAATAGCATCAGTAACGAAAGCCCAAACTAGCATTATAAAGCTTGCTTGTCCAATTGAAGATAAGATATATAAGATAATATAGATATTCACGTTACTTAATGGTACAAGTAATAAAAAACTTGAAATAACTAAATTAAAACTTAGCATCATAATTACTAGTTTACGCTTACCCATTTTATTAGCAAGCCTTGGAATAATAGGGAATAAAATAAAGTAAATAGGAAGAGAGCCAAGTGTTGATAATGTTAAGGCTTTGGGAGCATTGTAATATTCCTTAAACATAATACCACCAAATTGACTATTGCCCGTAATATGAATTAAAGATCCAATAGATGCTAGCATAATTCCTAGCATAGCCCTATTTTTAAGTACTCCTTTAATTACTTTTAGATAAGAATATTCATGTTTTTTAACTTCGAAAGAAATTCTTTCCTTGGTAAGTTTGAAAAATAAATTATAAAAAACAATACAACCTATAGCAGAAATTATCGCAAAGATAAAGTAAGCTAGGGGAACAGGTTTATTATTCTTATCCCAAATAAACTGAGGAATTAAAGATAAATAACCATAGCCTATAGCCATACCGCCAAAAGCTCTAGCACGAGATAACTTGGCTCTATCATTAGCCTTATCACTAACTACAGATGCCATAGCACCAAAGGGCATTGAAGTTCCAGTATAACTTACACCATATAAAACATAGGTAAAAACAACCCAGATGTGTTTTAAATTAACGCCCATACCACTTACGTTGAAAAAACCTAAGATTACCGATAAAGCTAAAGGCATCATAAATAATTTAATATATGGTTTATATTTATCATTACTATTTCTAAATTTAAAGCGATCGGGTAATGATCCAATTAAAGGATCATTAAAAGCATCAAATAATCTTGTAACTAAAAACATTGAAGCCATAAATTTAGGATCAATAGCTAAGACATAAGTGCAAAATAGTAAAAAGAAGGCATCAAAGTAAAGATTGACAAAACTACCTGCCATATCACCAAACCAAAAGCCTAATTGATCTTTAAAGCTAAAATCATTTTTATTCATATCTTTCCTCCCACTTAAGCATAATATCTTTAAGCATACGCTCATAATCATTTTTAGTAATTATCTTTTTCTCTAAATTAACTAGAGCTGCTTTTTTAAATTTATTTAAGAAATCATCTTTATCTTTATAAAGCTTTTTAATTTTTTCCTTATCAAAATATTCTATAATACCATCAGTTCCGCCACTTGATCCAATATACTTTGCGATAGGTACCATTGTTAGGGCTAGCTCTAATTCACTAATCGTATTACCAAATTCATCTAAAATAAAACTTGATCTATCCTTAAATTCCTCTTTTAATTCTATTGGTTTAAATATTGGGGCGGGAATATTTTTACTAGCCCATAAATGAAGATTTTCCAAAATAGCATTAATTATATAATCTAAAGGAAAATCATTTAAATTATTAGGTATTTCGCCATCTAATATTCTTCTTTTACACTTAGCTTTAGCTAGTTCATCATTATTAGGTACTAAAGGACTTGATACATCAGTATGAGCACTAGCGTTAGCTTCATAGTATCGTCTTTTATCATCTTCCTTAGTAGCATTATAGCCTCTTTTTAAATTACCAAAGGTTTTAAATAAGGTAAAATCACCCTCGCTATTAAGTTCTATATAAGGCACGCTTATTTTATTTATGGGATAATCACAGATTCCCATTAATTTATAATCAGTAATATTTTGATTTAAAGCTCTTTGTAAGCCACCTCCTACCAAAGAAAGATAACCATCATATAAATTATGTTTATAATGATTTATTACATCGCTAAATTGATTTACATAGGTATTAAGATACATTCCTGATTGACTTTGACCACTAAGATAAGTGTATAGCTTTTCATCATTAGTAAATAGCTTTTTACCATCACTTTTTATCCACAATCCAAGATTAGTAAGCAAATCCCAAATAAGACCTTCCTCACAGCCCTTAATGCGATGATAATTATCAATAACACTTGGCATAGCTACTATTTCATTACTTCCAAAACTTAACTCCTCATATCTTTCGTAATCAAAATTTTTAAGACTAAAAACATTACAAGGCTTTGAAGTTATACCTACATAACTAAAGCCACTTTCCATAATATAACGATAAGATCTACGCCATAAATCCTCAATGTCATAACAGTTAGTCGCATTCATAATATCTACATAAACACGATTATTACGTTTAGCTAAATCTTTATGTCTTCTGATAATAATTCTAGTGGTAACATTATTATTTTCAGCTATGGTTACTCTTTTATTATCTTTAAGATTATAAATATTAGCCTTAGTGCTAATAAAATATTCTTCCTCAATATAATCATAAGCACTTAAATCTAAAGGTTTTCTAGTATATTTAGAAGACGAGAACATATGACTATGCTCATCTTCTTTAATCGGACCCTTAATTATTAACTCATTTGTGATCATTTTAACTTCTCCTTTTTTATATTATAAAGCTAATAGTAAATAATTACTTTATGATTAATGACTATCTTTTAGCAAATAATGACTAATAAAAAAGATCCTAAGATCTTTTTTTAGTTTTTAGCTGTTTTAAATAAGCACTTGGACTAATTCCTTCATATTTTTTAAATAGCCTTGTGAAAACACTGGAGTGTGAAAAACCTAATTCATAAGCTGTTTTAGTAATAGATACACCATGTTCAATTAACTTTTTGGCTTCACTTAATTTTTTTAAATCAATTTGATACTTAATAGTTTTACCTTGTTTTTTATGATAAATCCTCATCATATATTGCATATTTAAATGAAATCTTTGTGCAATCTTTTTAATACTTAGATTTGGTTCAAAAAAATTTTCAATATAATAATCAACATTTTCGCCAATATTAGTATTATCAAAGAATAGTTTACGTGCTTTAAGATCCTTATAATCATTAAAGGCTTCAAAAAAGATATTAAACATATCATTAGCATTAGTAAGTTTTTCTAACATTAAATTATACTTCTCACTTTTATAATGTGCGATAACACTATCAAGACCACCAAGCTCAGCGCTAAAACACATCAAAGAATTAAATATCTGCAGGTGATTTCTTAAGGAAGTTATTTTATTATTATTATTATTTCTTCTTAATAAGCCCAGCTCTTTGCAACAGCTTAAATAAATAAAAATATCTTTAATCTTGTAAATATCAAAGTTTTCGCCATACTTAATAATACTCATTAAATAGTTTCTCAATCTATGTGAATATGCGATTAAATCATCACTGCTTAGCTTACTAAGCGTGTTTACACTTAATATTTCCATATCTGCACACTCCAATACTTACATGATTATATTATCACATTCTAAGTTATTATGATTATCCTTATTATTTATAGTAATAAATAAGTATTTTTTGATACACCTTTAAACATATTAATAAATCTAATTATCTTTAAAATAAAAACACATAAATATAAATTTATAATCTATATTTATGTGTTTATTAAAAAGCTTAGTCTTCCTGTTTACATTTTTTAGGAATAATTAAAGATAATCCTGAAAGTATTAAGATATATGCATATCTACTCAGTGTATCATTATAACCTGTATCAGGAAGATTCTCTTCTTTTTCCCTAATTGGTTTAAATGGTATTTCCTTAACAACCTCAACCGTTT
>JAEWGY010000017.1 GCA_023388035.1 Bacillota bacterium
AGATTTTGAATCATTTGCAGTTAATACATATGGTCCATTATATAGAATACTATCTAATTCTAAAGAACCAAAGGTACATGATTCAAGGCTTGGTTCTTCAAAGCTACAACCACTTCTTGAAAGTAGGAATTCTCTATTAATTGGATATGTAACAGAATATTGAGTGAATGATAAGAAGTAAGGCTTAGGTCCTACTAAAGTATATTCTAATGTATAATCATCTAAAGCTTTAACTCCAAATTCAGATTCACTAGCTTCACCTGCTGCATACTTAGCAAAATTTTTAATGAATTCTTCGAATAACCATGAAGATGAAACTTTAAATTTAGCAGCATACTGTGCAGCAGTTACAAAGTCATGTGCTGTTACTTCAGCATACTCTTCACCATTAGCAGTATACCATTTAATACCTGGTTTAATTTTGAAAGTCCATACTGACTTATCTTCATTAGTAGTATAGCTTTCAGCTAATGCAGGTAAATAATTACCATAAACATCTTGTTCATAAAGACCGTCTACAAAGTTTACTAAGATCTCATTATCTGCAGCTATCTCTGAACCTACATAGTCTAAAGTAGCTAAATCACTAGGCTGAGGAAGAGAGATTTCAGTTAATGAGAAATTAGGATTAGTAGTACTTACAGTGGTTTTGTTATCAGTTGAAGCTGTATCACTTTTACCACTCTTACATGCTACTAAACTAACACTTAATAAACCTACGGTTAAAATAGTAAGTAGTTTTTTCATATTTCCTCCTTAATATGATATATATTTTACAGTATTTTTTAATTATGTCAAGAAAAAATATCAATTTTTTTCTTTTATTTAATGTAAATTTTTCATTATTTATAAATATTTACTATTTTTTTACATTTATTAATCAAAAAAAGACTAACTATTATTAGTTAGTCTTAATTATTTTTACTCATTTTTTTCATATTTAAATAAAGAATGAAAGGAATTATAACATAGCCAATAATAAGGGCGATAATCGCATAGTAATTAAGGCTAGGAACACCATTGATATTAATAGTAAATTGTCCCTTCCAATTGAAATTGATTAATAGGAATAATGAGAAACCTAAAGCTAAAATTGGAATAATAACATCTAGGAAGAAATTACGTTTAACATTAGGATTAACTTCTCCTTTTTGTTTGCCAAAAAAGAATAACATAACTGCGATAGGAACTAATATGAATTGGATGAATCTTGAAATTGATGATAGTACTGCAATACGTCCAACATTAAATTCAAAGGTTAAAGGGATTACGATCGCAAATAAAGCAGTAATGATATATGCATTTAATGGGAAATCGTGTTTAGTTCTTTTTGAAAAGAATTTAGAAATTTGCTTTTCATTAGCCATCGCTTCTAAAATACGTGGTGTATGGAAAGATGATGCAGCATTAATTCCAAAGATTGATAATAAAGAACCCACAAAGACAATTGATCTGATAATTTCATTATCGAACACTGAAATTAAGGTAATTGTTTCTTTAGATTCTAATAAGCCTTTAGGATTAACATAAATTGCTGTTAAGATGATTGAAATATAAATTACACCAATAATTAACATCCCTAAAGGAAGAGCAATTGGTAAATCTTTTGACGGATTTTGCATATCATCAGTTCCACTTGCTACCCCTTCAAAACCTGAATAAGCATAGAAGGCAGATAGCGTAGCAACCACAATCATACTTAAGCTAACTTCCTTACTTGAAACAATACCAGCTACTTCCTTAAGTTCTGCAGTTCGATTTACGCCCATAAATAGAACTAAAACAACACCTGAAATAATAACAGTTATTAGTGCAAATAGTTTACCGATGGTAGAAATATTATTAAAGTATTTAAAGATCCTTGTTCCATACATGTGAATTAAAGATAAAGCAAGCATCAAGATAATAAAACCAATAGTTACAAGTTTAAGATCATTTATATCAAGCTTAAAGATAGCCATTACTGATTTAACAGCAGCTGCAGCTAGTGTTCCCCAAGCTATTGATGCTGTCACAAATCTTGTTATTCCGACATATAATCCAACTCCGCTACCAAAGCCAGCCTTAGTATAAGCGTATGATGATCCAGGCTTTGATACATATTTCGCAGCACTAGCAAAGGTAATGGCCAGTAAACTAGCTAAAATTCCAGCTAGTAAATAAACAAAGGGTGCTAACTCACCAGAATTCCTAATTACATCGCCAGGAGTAAGAAAAATACCTATTCCAATAATAGAATTAATTGTTAATAAAATTATCGAATAGAAGCCTAATTTATTTTTATTCATAAATTTCCTCCAAATATCTTTATCATTTTAATATTATCCGGTTTTTTTTACAAATAATATGCTTAAAGTATTGAATAAGAAAAAATTATATTGTATACTAGAAAGGCGTGAAAATGATTCCTTAGCTCAGCTGGCAGAGCAACTGACTCTTAATCAGTGGGTCCAGGGTTCGAATCCCTGAGGAATCACCATTTTCATTTATTTCCTGACGGGATGCCTAAGTGGTATCCCTCCTGTTTATATAAAGAAAAAAATCGGTTTTACCGATTTTTATTTTTCTCTCATATTATACATTTTATCATAGTACATTAAATACTCACCATTGATGATAGTATCCATCCACTTACTATTATTAATATACCAATCAATGGTTTCTTTAATACCTGACTTAAAATCATAATCAGGTTTAAAACCTAAGGCTTCAAGTTTACTAGGATTAATAGCATATCTTAAATCATGACCTTTACGATCGCTTACATAGCTAATTAAATCTTCAGATTTATTTAAATGCTTAAGAATGCATCTTACAACTTCAATATTAGATAGCTCATTATGACCACCAATATTATAAATCTCACCAATCTTACCCTTATGCATAATTAAATCAATAGCCTTAGCATGATCTTTAACATGAAGCCAGTCTCTAACATTTTCACCATTACCATAAACTGGTAAAGACTTATCATTACTTGCTCGATAAATCATTAATGGTATTAATTTTTCAGGAAATTGAAAAGGACCATAGTTATTAGAGCAACGTGAAATAATAATTGGTAAACCATATGTACGATGATATGCCTCTACTAATAAATCAGCACTAGCCTTAGAAGTAGAGTAAGGACTAGAAGGATTTATTGGTGAATTTTCATCAAATAATAAATCAGGTCTATCAAGTGGTAAATCACCATATACTTCATCGGTTGAAATTTGATAGAATAATTTTAAATCCTTTAATTTAAGGGCTGCATTCATTAAATTAGCAGTTCCAATAATATTAGTTTCTAAAAAGATATTAGGATCCTCTATTGATCTATCCACATGACTTTCAGCTGCTAAATTAATAATTATATTAAATTCATATTCTTTAAAAATTTCATTAATCTTTTTAGCATCTCTAAGATCCGCCTTAATGAAGGTAAAATTAGGATTCTTAATCACCTTTGTAAGATTAATTAAATTACCAGAGTAAGTTAAAGCATCCAGGCAATATATTTTATAATCCTTATATTTACTAATAAGATGAAAAATCAAATTTGAGCCGATAAAACCTGCTCCACCAGTAATTAAAATCTTCATTTAATACCTCCAATTAAATCCTTAATATATGAACCATAACTTGAATTAGAATATTTATCAGCAGCTTTTTTAAATTGCTCTAAATTAATCCAACCATTATTATAGGCAATCTCTTCAATACAAGAAATTTTTAAACTCTGATTATCACTCACATGTTTAATGAACTCTGAAGCCTTAAATAAGTCTTCAATCGTACCAGTATCAAGCCAAGCAAAACCTCTTCCTAAAAGCTCACAAGATAGATTATTTTCTTTAAGATAAAGCTTATTTAAATCAGTTATTTCTAATTCATTACGTTTAGAAGGTTTTAGGCTTAAAGCATAATCAACAACTTTTCGATCATAGAAATAAAGTCCTAAGACAGCATAATTAGATTTAGGTTCTTTCGGCTTCTCCTCTAATGAGATTACCTTATTATTATCTAGCTCGGCAACACCAAAACTACTAGGATTAGCTACTGTTTTGGCAAAAACATAGGCTCCGCCATTATTAACCACTTCATTTTTAATTCTTTTAAGGATACTAGAAAAACCATTACCATAGAAAATATTATCACCTAAAATTAAGCATACCTCATCATCTTGAATATAATCCTTAGCTAAGATAAAAGCTTGAGCTAATCCTTCTGGTTTTGCTTGGACTACATAATGAAAAGTCATGCCAAAATCACTTCCATCACCTAATAATTCCTTATATAAGGGTAAATCTTTAGGTGTTGAGATAATAATTATTTCCCTGATATCAGCTAACATTAAAACTGATAAGGGATAGAATATCATCGGTTTATCATATATTGGTAATAATTGTTTAGAGATGATTTTAGTTAGTGGATAAAGTCTAGTACCACTTCCTCCTGCCAGAATAATTCCCTTCATAAAACCTCTTTCATTTTATTAAATTATAACAAATTAACATATATTTTAAAAGTTTCTAAACTTACTCTAACTAATTTAACTCTTAGCTTAGTTCCGATAGTAATTACTCTTTTATTATTATATAGAATTTCATTTTCTAAATCATAATTATATCCTTCATTATTTGCGATAACTTCAATACCCTTATGAATTCTTAAGAAGATATATTTAGCATTAAAAGAGCTCACGGTTGCTGTAAATTTTTGACCAACCATGCTAAGTGCCATTTTAGCATCTCCTAAGCTATTAAAGTCCCGATCAATATTCATTATCATCTTTTCTTTCTCACTAATGCTTAATGCAATTATTTCATTTTTAATTAAATCCCTATCATAATCATCATAATTAGCATTAAAAAGATATTTGTGAATCATTCGATGTACGATTAAATCAGCATAGCGTCTAATCGGTGATGTGAAGTGTAAATAGTTATTAAGACTTAGTGCATAGTGACTACTTTCATTATGACTATAGATAGCTTTTTCCATTGTACGTAAACATATTTTACTTATGAGATAATTAAATTCACTATCTTTGAAATTATTAATTAAAAGATTTAAATCAGCTAAATCAACATGATGAGGATTTTTAAATTCATAATCAAAATGTCTTAAATAATTAATGAGCTTATCGATTTTTTCTTTTTTAGGGCTAGGATGATGACGATAGATACAAGGCAGTGCAAGATCCTTTAAATACTGAGCTATCTTATTATTTGCTTTAATCATAAAGGTTTCAATTAATTTATTCGCCTCACCACTAACAACTAATTTCTTATCAATAACGCGATTATTTTTAATTTGATATTTATATTCTTCCTCATTAATTAATAAAGAATTTTGCTTAGCATTTTCGAAAAGTTTAAATAATTCATAAGCAGCATCAACTTCTTTTTTAAGCACTATATCAGCTACTGGATTTTCAAAATAACTATTTAATTCATCATAGGTGAAGCGTTTTTTAGACTTTATGATAGCTTTATTAAGACTAAAATCCACTTCATTAAGCTTATTATCATAACTTATTTTTAAACAAAGAACTAATCTATTAACACCTTCTTTTAATGAACATAAATCATCTGCAAGAATAGGTGGTAACATCGGACTGACATTATTTAGATAATAAATCGAAAAAACCTTCGCTCTTGCGCTTAAATCAAGTTTACTATCCTCTTTAATATAATAAGAAACATCAGCTATGGCTACATATAAATCATAGCCCTGCTTATGTTTTTCCACATAAATAGCATCATCAAAATCTTTAGCATCAACGCCGTCAATTGTAAAAAAATTATATGATGTAAGATCCTTACGATCTTTTTCTTTATCTAAGTCAATTTCAGGGAATGAATATTGCTTATTTTCATAGTCCTTAATATTATATTTATAAAGTACAGATTTAATTAAACTATTAAGACTATTTTTTAAGCCGAATTCCTCTTTTACTTCAATTAAATTCTTCTCATGATCAATTATTTTTACTGCTACCTTAGTATTAGCCTTTAATTTATTATAATTTGTAAATTGATATTTATTTTTAAACTTAATATCATCAGGAATAAAAATAAAACGATGATTCAGATATTTAATATTACCAATTAACTCATAAACAGATCTTTTATAGATACTTACGAATTCATATTTTTCATTAACTAAGACAAGATCATCATGATAGAGATTTAATTTTGTATCAATCATCTTTAATGAATTCTGCACCTTGATATAATAAGCATTTTTTAAGGAAATGATAGGTAAAACTTGATAATATTTTTTACTATAAAGATATTCATCTAAGAAAATTAATTCGCCATTTAAAGCTAATTCATTAATTTCTTTATTGAATTTTACTAAATCCTCATAATCAAATTCTGCTTTTTTAATATAATCAGGTACTTTAATAAATTTAAGCTCATCTAATAATTCTAAAATATTCATTAGCATAATTTAAAAAAGGCCTAAGCCTTTGTAAGTAGTCTTTCCACAATAACTAGTATAAAAAAGATAATTCCAAAAATTAAAGTTAAATTACTGATTATCTTTTCACTACCACGTTCTTTAACATTTGCAAATAAACCTAAACCAGACCCAGAAAAAGCTTGATTAATACCTGTTGCCTTACCACTTTGAAGTAATACTAAAATAATTAAAATTGTTGATACCAGTAATAATAAAACTTTCATTTCTAATTCTCCTTTTAGCTTATTGATTATACCATAATATTATTAAAAAACAAAATCTTTTAAATTATTAGCATCCATTAGCATCTTTTCCTTTAAAAAATATACTTTATCTTATAAATATGCTATTATAATTATATAAAAATGGAGGGAAATATGAGAGAATTTATTCTGAGTACCATTGCAGATTTAGAAAGAATGAAAGAAGAAATAATAAGCGAAGGAAGACTTAAGGAAAATAAAATAGTTGACAAAGAAAAAGAGCTACTTAATAACACTGTTGATAATTTTATTAAAACCGTTGATTTAGCCATAAGTAAAATTAATCCTTACATTGAGTCAACTAATCTACATACCAATAATTTACATTTAAGTCTTGAAAAATTAAAAGATCGTGCAAGCAAGATGTTCTCTGAAACTCTAGATAAAATAAATCATTATGACGAAAAGGAAATCGATTTAGTAGAAGAAATAGATTTAGAAGGTGACATCAATAATATCGCAGATCAATTAGATGATAGTGAAGTTACTAATGATTATACTGAAGCTAGTGAATTTGTGAATAGCTGCGGTTGTGAAGATCAAATGGAAGCCGAACTTGAAGAAGTAAATAAAGAAGAAATAGAACTTTCTAATGATGAAAATGAATTTGAGGATACTGAATCTTTTGATGGAAATGAGCATGAAGACACTGAAACTTGTGAATGCTATGAGCATCATGTAGAGGGCGAGGAATGTGAATGTGAGTGTCATCATAAAGAAGATGAGTGTGATTGTTATGAGCATCATAATCAAGATGAAAGCTGCGATTGTGAATGTCATAATGATGATCCTTGCGAGTGCTATGAACATCATGTAGAAGGTGAAAAGTGTGAATGTGAATGTCACTACGAAGATGAAATTGATTCTGAAGTGGAAATGATCAAAAGAGATGTTAGGGAATTATTTGAAAATGATGATGATAATGTTCAAAAGATCATCGATACCACTAAAGACTGCGCTAATATGATGATTGATTCAGTAGAAAGCTATTTATTCAACTATGAACTTAACAAACATCCAGATAAAGCTAAAGAAGTAGCTATCTTAATTGCGGAACTTTGCTTAGAAAGACTTAAGAAACAGTTGGAGAAAATAGATGTTCATTCTTAAATTCTTCTTTAAATTATTAATGAAATTATTAAAATTAATTTTAAAGATTTATATAATTGCTGTAATTATTAGAAGTATAGGTAAAAAATTAGGATTTGTAAAATAAGGCTTTAGCCTTATTTTTATTTAAAAAAGAGTTTTTTAGCTCAAATGGTGATGCTATTTTTCTTCTACACCATTTACCATTTCATTCATCATAAAGCCAAAAGTCCGACACTTCTATATCATGCCTAGTAAGTGATATTATTCTTTATTTTGTGAACATAGTTTATGGTATATTAGTGTTTCTTATTTTTATAGGAATCTATATAAAAAGAAAAGGTTTAACACCAATGCAGTGTTGGCATCAAACCTTATCTATTACAATTTAATTATTAGTCCTATTTTAGGAATTTAGGACGTTAGCTACCATTTTTATTTAATTAAAGCTTTATACATTTCAATAATATCTTCTTTTAATGGTTTACGAGGATTACCTGGTGTACAAGCATCATTCATAGCTGATTCAGCTAAGAAATCAATATCTTTTTCATCTACGATACCTTTAAGACTTAATTCAATACCAACATTCTTAGCTAAGGTTTTAACTGCTTCAATTGCAGCCTTACGATAAAGATCAGCATCCATTTCTTCAGTTCCTTTAACTCCTAAAGCCTTAGCGATATTACGATATTTTTCACCACTGTATTCTTTATTATATTCCATTACACTTGGAAGAATAATCGCATTTGCAATGCCATGTGGCGTAGAATATAAAGCTCCTAAAGGATGAGCCATTGAATGTACAATACCAAGACCTACATTAGAAAAGCCCATACCAGCTATATACTGTGCTAAAGCCATTTTTTCAATTGCTTTTTTATCACCATTAACTGAGTTTACTAAATTCTCCCCAATTAGTCTTATAGCCTCTAGTGCAAACATATCTGACATATCATTAGCACCTAAGGTAATATAACCTTCAATCGCATGTGTTAAAGCATCAAGACCAGTTGCTGCAGCTAATTTCTTAGGCATTGATTCCATCATTAATGGATCTACAATTGCAAGAATTGGTAGATCATTTGGATCTACACAAACCATTTTCTTCTTATTTTCTTCATCGGTAATTACATAATTAATTGTAATTTCCGCAGCAGTACCAGCTGTAGTAGGAATTGCGATTATAGGTAAACATCTATTCTTAGTATCAGCAACACCTTCTAAAGATCTAACATCTGCAAATTCTGGATTCTTTAAAACGATAGCACTGCCCTTAGCAGTATCCATAACAGAGCCGCCACCAATAGCAATAATCGCATCACAATTATTATCTTTTAGTATTTTTAATCCATCTAAAACATTTGTAATAGTAGGATTTTCTTTAATATCACTAAAGATTGCATATTCAATATTAGCATCTTCGATTAATTTAATAGCCTTCTGTGCACAACCAACATCAAGTAAGACCTTATCAGTAAAGATTGCTAGTTTTTTAAAATTATTCTTTTTAATTTCTGGTACTAAATTATCTAATGCACCATAGCCATGATAACTTTTCTCATTAAGTATTATTCTGTATCCCATAACTCTTTTATATTACTCCTTTTTGTAAAATGATATTTGCATAAAGTGCTTTTTCGCTAGTTGCGATAATCAAATATGATTCCTTTGCTAGATTATAAAATTTAAATCTTTCAACATTTTCAATTAAATCTGAATCATAATTATTATCTTTTAAAATTTGTGTGAACTACACTCTATGCTAATCATAGGTGCTTCTTGCTTCACCCTTTACTGCATTTATCATTTTATTTCTAAAAATCAAAACGTCTTACACAAAGTCCACAAGCGTAAATTCGGATAGTTCCTATCCTAC
>JAEWGY010000106.1 GCA_023388035.1 Bacillota bacterium
GATATAATTTCAAGGTTAGGGTTAAAGGACTTTTTGCTGATGGTAGTGAATCGAATATCATTAATATTCCAATTAAAATTGAAGAGAATAAGATTATCAGCGCAACTAATATTAATGAACTTAAAAAATATGAAACACTAATCCAAGAAATTTATCAAAATGATAGCATTGATTTTAAAAATAGCTTTAAAGATTTAGATGAGGGTGTAAGGCTTGAATTACTGGATGAATTTGATAGTTCAATTATTAAGGAACATGATTTAAGAATTAGAATTCATTATCCTAAAGGAGGATCAAAGGTTTATCATATTAAGGTTAAGGTTCTTAAAAGAAAAGAAAATATCAGTACTACAGAAATTTATATAGAACCAGCATATGATAAATTTATAAGAACTTATTATGTAAATGAAAAAGATATTGATCCTAAGGAATCATTTAGAAAATTACCTAATAATACAGTAGTAAGTTTTGTTGATAAAATAGACAGCTCTAAAGCTGGTGAATTTACTTATGAGGTTAAATTAAACTTTGATAATAAATTAATTAAGCATGATTCTATAACAATCAAATTCATTGAAAAAGAAATAGAGAATAGTCAGAAGATCAATCTTCATTATGATTTTGCTCCGCTAGCTAATTTAGCTGAAAACTTTATTAACAATTTTCCTAAAAAGGAGATTGAAGATCTTTATAAACCTAAGGATCGACTAGTTGATAGAGGCTTAGTTTTTAAACCTAGTCTTGATTATGAGGTAGGTAAAATAAGTTTTTATGATGAAAAACTCGATGGTCATTGGCTTTTTAGTGATATCAGTCCTAAGGAAATCAAAAGTGAAGACTATGATAATAAAATGATTGTTGATGAAAATGATAATATGTTAATTAAAGTCTTTTTTGATTTTATTCCTAACAAATATAATTATCATTTTAAACTTATCAGCGATTATAATTTAAAGATTCCAAGTGAAATTAATAATTTACTACCTATAAGTGATCAGCAGTATGTTAGTGGCGATATTATTAATACCAAAGAAATTGATTTAAGTAATTTAAAATTCTATGATGAAATTAATGATGGTTATTGGACCTTTGATTCTTTCGAGCAAGATAGATTAATAATTAAAAAGGAAGATAATATCATTGAAGTAAAACTTAATTTTAATTATAAAACCTATTCTTTAACAGTTTTTGACGGCGATCAAGAAATAAAACAATTTAGTAATTTATATCGTAATGATTCACTTGCTAAATATCTTAGTGCATTAGAAAAAGAAGATGATGATAATTATCGCTATGAATTTATAGGTTACAACGATCAAAAGGATGGTAAAGGAAATTTTTATAGTCAAAATGATACTATTCAAAATGATTTGATCTTGTATGCTATATTTGATCGCAAGGAAATAATTAAAGAAGAAATTAATACTAAACCTAATATTGAAAATGTTAGTACTGAAGATAATATTATTCACATAAAGACAGATAAGCAAAGATTGATTGAAATTTATGAAGGAGAAAAACAATTATTATCTGGTTTAAGTGATGAAAATGGTTATTTAGCTTATGCAATGGATATTAATAAAGATGCACTAATTAAAATCATAGCTTATGATTATGTGATTAAAGATAATATCATTAAGAAATTAAATAATTCAGCTATTTACGAGCTTAACTTAAGTAAAAAAATAAATCTAAAAGAGCTTAGTAAACCAAAGATGGAAGTAGTTTCGCTTGTGAATGATGAGGGAAATGATCTTTCACGATTAGATTTAAAGGCTGACTTATATGCTATTATTAGTCTTAAAATTAATGATTTACCTTATGGTGAATTTATAGTGGATAATAATATTGTAAGTATTGAAGGAAACTATTTACCACCTAAAACTAAATTAGAATTAAATATTAGGAATTATCATCTTGATGAATTTAATAATCACTTATTAGACTTAGAATTTATTGAGGGTGATAAAATTGAATTGATTATTGAAGATAAAGTAGTTAGTGATAATAATGTAGTTAATGATGATAAGCTAGTTAATAAAGACGATGTAGTTAAGGAAAATAATTCAGTAAATAAAGATACTACAGCTAATAATGATAAGCAAGAAAGTTTAAAACCTAGTATTAAACCAAGCACAGAAATAAAGATTAATTTTACAGCTGATAAAATTAATTTAAATAATTCTAAACTACCTGAAACTGGTGTTAGTAATTATAGTGATCTAGCTTATACATTAATTATTATCAGTGCTTTTATTAAAAGAAAAAAAGAGGATTAATATCCTCTTTTTTAAATAGCTCAAAGAAAGCGAATTCATTAGATTGTAAGCGTTATTTATCTTTAAAAGTCTTGAACTTAGTTTCTTAATTAGTTAAAATATTATCAAGTTAATTATTTCACAATGGAGGAACTATGAGTAAAATAAGTGAAGATAAAAAACCTATTGATGCATATAAGGAAGTTGATTTATTAGTTAATAATGCTTTAGTAGCACTTGATGAATTCTTTGAATTAAATCAAGAACAAATTGATTTTATTGTTGCTAAATGTTCTGTTGCTGCCTTGGATATGCACGGTGAACTAGCAAAACTTGCAGTTAGTGAAACTAAAAGAGGAGTATTTGAAGATAAGGCTACTAAGAATCTTTTTGCCTGTGAATATGTAGTAAATCACATGCGTGATCTTAAAACAGTAGGGGTAATTAAGGAAGATAAAATTGATGAACTAGTTTATATCGCAGAACCTTTAGGGGTTATTGCTGGAATTACACCAGTTACTAATCCTACTTCAACTGCAATTTTTAAAGCCTTAATTTCATTAAAAACAAGAAATCCAATTATTTTTGCCTTCCACCCTTCAGCACAAAACTGTTCAAAAGAAGCTGCTAGAATAGTTTATGAAGCTGCTATTAAAGCTGGTGCACCAAAGAATTGTATCCAATGGATAGAACATCCATCAATGGAAGCAACTTCAGCTTTAATGAATCATCCTAAAGTTGCAACCATTCTAGCAACTGGTGGTAATGCTATGGTTAAGGCAGCTTATAGCTGTGGTAAACCAGCCTTAGGTGTTGGAGCTGGAAATGTACCTGCTTATCTTGAAAAAAGCTGTGATGTAAGACAGGCAGTTAATGATGTTGTTATGTCTAAATCATTTGATAATGGAATGATCTGCGCTTCTGAACAAGCAATTATTGTTGATAAAGAAATTTTAAGTGAAACTAAAAAATGGCTTAAAGAATATAAGGTATATGAATGCGATGCTAAGGAGAAGGAGAAATTAGAATTATACTGCTTTGGTGTTAAGTCTTATGCTAAGGATGCTGATAATGCTAAATTAAATCCTGTAATTGTAGGTAAACCAGCTTATGAAATTGCTAAAGAAGCAGGATTCACTGTTCCTAAGGATACCTCAATATTACTAGTTACTTGTAAAGAAGTTGGCAGTAAAGAACCTTTAACAAGAGAAAAACTATCACCTGTACTTGCCTTATTAGTTTCAAATAGTAGCGATGAAGGTATTAAATTTGCTGATGAAATGGTAAAATTCCATGGTTTAGGTCATACAGCATGTATTCATAGTAAGAATAAAGAGATAATTGATCGCTTTGGACATAAATTAAAAGCTTGTAGAATCTGTTTAAATTCACCTTCAACTTTAGGTGGTATCGGTAATGTATATAATAATATAATTCCTTCATTAACCTTAGGTTGTGGATCTTATGGATATAATTCAGTAAGCGATAATGTATCTTCAGTGAATTTATTAAATATTAAAAAAGTAGCTCAAAGGAGAAATAATATGCAATGGTTTAAGGTTCCTTCTAAAATTTATTTTGAACCACATGCAATTAAATACTTACAGGATATGAGAGATGTTGAAAGAGTATTTATTGTAACAGATAGATCAATGGTTGATTTAGGCTTTGTCGATATCGTAACTGATCAATTAGCACTTAGACCAAAACATGTTAAGGTTCAATTATTCTGTGATGTTGAACCAGATCCAGATATTGAAACAGTTTATAAAGGGGTTGAATTAATGAGATCATTTAATCCTGATACAATCATCGCCATTGGTGGTGGTTCACCTATGGATGCTGCTAAGGGTATGTGGTTATTCTATGAACAACCTGATGTGAATTTTAATGATTTAAAACAAAAATTTATGGATATCAGAAAACGTGCTTTCAAATATCCTGAATTAGGTAAGAAATCTAAATTAGTATGTATACCAACTACATCTGGTACAGGAAGTGAAGTTACACCTTTTGCGGTTATTTCAGATAAGAAAAATAATAAGAAATATCCATTAGCTGATTACTCTTTAACACCAACAGTAGCAATTGTTGATCCAACACTTACTACTAGTCTTCCTAAAATCATTACCGCGGATACTGGTATGGATGTACTTACTCATGCAACTGAAGCCTTCGTATCAGTATTAGCTTCTGATTATACTGATGCACTTGCTATTCAAGCTGTTAAATTAGTCTTTAAATATTTACCATCATGTGTTCATAATGGACCTAACGACTTAGAAGCAAGGGAAAAAATGCACAACGCTTCAACCATGGCTGGAATGGCTTTCGGTAATGCCTTCTTAGGAATTAATCACTCATTAGCGCATAAAATCGGTGGTGAATTCCATACTGTTCATGGTCGTACTAATGCAATTTTAATGCCTTATGTAATTAAATATAATGGTACTAAACCATCTAAAGCAGGTGTATGGCCAAAATATAAATATTATAATGCAGATGAAAAATATGCAGAACTTGCTAGAGCTATTGGTCTTAAATTTAAAACAGTTGAAGAAGGTGTTAAGGCTTATGCTGATGCATGTTATAAATTAGGTCTTGAAGTAGGTATTAAAATGTCGTTAAAAGAGCAGGGAATAGATGAAAAAGCCTTTATGGAAGCTAAAGAAAATCTTGCTTATCTAGCATATGAAGATCAATGCTCACCAGCAAATCCTCGTGTACCGATGATTGAAGACCTTAAGCAAATCCTAGAAGATGCTTATTATGGTAATCATAAAGTAGATTAAAAACTGACTTTAGTCAGTTTTTATTTTAGTGATTTACTTTGAGTTATATAGCGATTTAAAAGATAATTGCATATTTTTAAATGCTCATTTAAGACAATTTGATAATTTAGGAGTATAATAATGAAGTATGGAAAATTTAGGTTTTATAGTATTAATCATCCTATTAGTTTTATTCTTATTATTTACACTATATAGGAGTATCAAAGTAGAAAAAATAAATATTGTTTTAAAAAATTCATCTAAGTGGTTAATTTTAATACCATTTTTAGTTTTTGCAACAATAGTTTATTTTAAGAAAAATGATAGCGAGGGAATTACTGTCGCTGCTCTTTTACTGATTATTGCCTTAATATATATTAATCTTAAATCAGGATTGAATAATCAAGGGATAATCTATCAAGGCAAATTTATTCCTTATTCTAAACTAGATGAATTAGAGATCATTAAGGTTGCAGATCAAAAAAGATTGCATTTTAATTATCGTAAGGCTAATCATTTCTTATCATTTAATGCTCAAGATGAAAAGAAGATTGAACAGATAATTAAAAAGTACAAAGGAGATAAAAATGATTAAAACATTTATAATTTCTGGATTCTTAGGATCAGGAAAAACCACTTTAATTAAAAAAATAGTTAGTGGTAATCATAATTTAGGAAGATTAATGTTACTTGAAAATGAATTTGGTAAAGTAGGAATTGATGGTACTTTATTAAAATCAAATTTAAAAGTTAAAGAGATTAATGATGGCTGTATTTGTTGTGGTCTTGAAGGTAAATTAGAAGATGCACTTGATGAAATTAAAAATTATGAAATTGATACCTTAATTATTGAACCAAGTGGTGTAGCAAAACTATCTGAATTAATTAAAACAATTCATAAACATCGTGATTTTTCAATTATCTCACATGCGGTAATGGTGGATATTTTAAAATTTGAAAAATATCATAAAAATTTTAAAGAGTTCTTTGATGATCAAATAATGCATGCTAATACTATTATTTTAAGTAGAAGCGATTTAGTAGAGCATAAATTTATTAAGAATATCGTGCATCAGATTGAAGAATTAAATGATAATGCGATTATTGTTACAACACCGATAAAAGATCTAAGTACTGAATTTTTAATTGATGTTTTATCTGA
>JAEWGY010000020.1 GCA_023388035.1 Bacillota bacterium
GTAAAGCAAAAGCCATAGGTGAACCAGTAGTATTAGATGATGCAGAAATGGAGCTTATGGCAGAGAAATTTAAAACATACGGACAAAGAAAGGTGGGTTGATGAAAAGCTGTTGGTTTAATGAGAGTAAATATGGTCTATTTATTCATTTCGGGTTATATTCTTTAGCGGCTAGACATGAATGGGTGCAAACATTAGAAGAGTTATCGAGTGAAGAATATAACAAATATTTTAAATATTTTGATCCCGATTTATTTGATGCTAAAGATTGGGCTAAATATGCTAAAGATTTAGGTTTTAAATACGTTATTATCACAACTAAGCACCATGATGGTTTTTGTTTGTGGGATAGTAAATATACTGACTATAAAATTACAAAAACAAAATATAAAAATGATATTTTAAAAGAAATCATTGATGCATTTAGAAAAGAAGGTATAAAAATTGGTTTATATTACTCTTTACTAGATTGGCATCATAAAGATTTTGAAATAGATGGTTATCATCCTATGAGAAATTCTGATGAATATTTAAATCAAAGAATAGCTAATATGGATTCTTATAGGATGTATATGAAAAACCAAATTACCGAACTGCTTTCTAATTATGGGAAAATTGATTATCTTTGGTTTGATTTTTCTTATGAAAACCGTAAATGGAAAAAATTTAAAGGAAAAGGATCTAAAGATTGGGGAAGCGAAGAGTTAGAGAAACATATTTATAGCTTACAAAAAGAAATTATCATCAATGATCGATTAGGCTTGAATAGAGGTGTAAAAACACCAGAACAGTTTTCAAGATCTAAGGCGATGGAAGATGATAGCTTATGGGAAACAGTTCAAACATTAAATAATAGTTGGGGGTATGATAGAGATAATAAAAATTTCAAGTCAAGCGAAATGGTGATTAAACAACTCATCGATACAGTTTCTAAAGGAGGTAATTTTGTTATGAATATAGGTCCCACTCCTAGAGGGCAATGGGACAAGAGGAGTTTAAAAATACTAACTGAAGTCGGGGAATGGTTAAAGATAAATGGTAAATCGATTTATGGTGCAAAAAAATCTGATTTTAAAGCACCAGTGGATTGTAGATACACACAAAAAGGTGATAGATTATATTTACACTTTTTTAGCTGGCCGTATCGAACTATCCTATTAGAAGATTTAGGTTCAAAAGTTGAATTTGCTAGGTTATTAGATGATGGATCTGAAATAAGATTCAAAAATACTTCTGAATTAAAAATAGAAAGAGATGCAACGGATAATTTGTATAAAGAAATAACTGAAGTACATATTAAAGAATCTTTAGATAAAAAAATGTTATTACTTAACTTACCAATTGAAAAACCGAGTAATTTTGTTCCTGTAATCGAATTAATTTTAAAGGAGGAATAAACAATGAATGAAATTGTAAATATTAGACTTGATGAAAGATTGATTCATGGACAAGTAGCAACGATGTGGATCGGTTTAACTAAAGCGACGCGTGTTATGGTAATAGATGATGATGTTGTTAATGATCAGTTAACTAAAGTATTACTTAAAGAAGCTTTACCAAAAGATATAAAATTAAGTATTTTAAAAGTAGATACTGCGATTGAAAAATTAAATTCAGGAAATTATAACGGACAAAGGGTATTTATTTTAGTTAAAACCATTAAAACTCTTTTGGAATTAATAGAAAAAGGGCTAAATCATAAAGATTTTAATTTAGGGAATACAAGTAGAAAAGAAAATCAAATACAAATTGCTAAATCTGTCTATCTAGACGTTGATGATGTCAAAAAACTGAGGGAATATGAAGATCAAGGATATAATATAACGGTTCAAATGGTTCCTTCAGAAAGTGCTGTTAAATTTAAAGATGTTGTAAAGGAGAATTAAGATGAATATTGAATTTTGGCAAATTATATTACTTTCATTTTTAGGAGGGTTTGCGATAGTAGAGAATTTAAGTACTAATATTTTCGCTAACCAAGCATTAATGTATGGTACGCTTACAGGTATTATAATGGGAGATATCAAAACCGGATTAACAATTGGAGCAACATTGCAATTAATCGGTTTAGGTATTCAAGCTTATGGCGGAGCTAGTGTGCCTGATTATATGACGGCTTCTATTGTAGGTACAGCTTTTGCTATTATCAGTGGTCAAGGCGCAGAATTTGGTCTTGGGATTGCACTTCCAGTAGCACTATTAATGATACAATTAGATATTATTGCAAGATTTTTCAATGTATATTTTCAAAAAAAGATCGATACTGCAATTGAAAATCTAAATGAAGGAAAGATTAAAATTTATCATTTATTAGGTATATTTAGTTGGGGATTATCACGAGCTCTACCTATATTTATAGTATTTATTTTCGGTAAGCAAATAGTAGAATTGATTTCAAGTGTTATTCCTGTTTGGCTAACTGGAGGATTGCAAGTTGCTGGTGGCTTACTGCCAGCGGTAGGGATAGCTATTTTATTAAGATATCTTCCTTCTAAGAACTATTTATCATATTTAATTATAGGTTTTATCTGTGTAGCCTATATAAAGATGCCTATTTTTGGGGTAGCTTTACTAGGATTTGCTTTAGCTGTAATTGAATTTAAAAAATCTGAAAACACAGTACATTTAGGAAATAATTTTATAAATGCTAATACACCAAATATAAGTGAGGAAGAATATGAAGATTAATAATAAAGATTTATTCAATTTAAGTAAGAGATGGATTTATGGTAGTCAATTATCTTGGAACTATGAAAAGATGATGGCTAGTGGATATGTTTATTCAATGCTACCTATCCTTAAAAAGTTATATGGCAACGATGTTGAAAAATATAAAGAAATGCTAAAAACTCATAATCAATTTTTTAATACAACACCTCATATGGGAGGATTTATATTAGGAATTGATGTCGCAACAGAGGAAATGGAAGGTTTTAAAGCTAAAGATACAATTTCTAGTATTAAAACCGGACTTATGGGATCATTTGCTGGTATAGGT
>JAEWGY010000028.1 GCA_023388035.1 Bacillota bacterium
AAGGTGTTCTAACAACCAAGATTAGAAATGTTGAAGCAGTAGCTAAAAATCTTAATAAACAGGCTAAGGAAGAAAATGATGATGATTTATTATTGATTTCTTATGCATATTCAGCTATGGAAGAAAATGCTAGAGGAGGTGTAGTTGTTACTGCGCCAACATTAGGTTCTTGTGGTATTATTGCAGCACTTGTTTATCATCTTATAATAGATAAAAAAGTAGCTAAAGAAAGAATAATCGATTGTCTTGCGGTTGCGGGATTATTTGGTAATCTGATTAAGAAAAACGCCTCTATCTCAGGTGCAATAGGTGGCTGTCAGGCTGAAATTGGTTCAGCCACTGCAATGGCTGCTGCTTTTTATGCGAAATATCTTGATCTTAAACTTGAAACAATTGAATATGCTGCAGAAGTAGGAGTTGAACATTCCTTAGGTTTAACCTGTGATCCAGTAAAGGGCTATGTTATTATCCCTTGCATCGAAAGAAATGGAGTAGGTATTATTAAAGCTTTAAATGCAGTTAAGATTGCTAAAAATGTTCACTTATTTAAAAATAATACGGTTAGTTTTGATGAAGTTGTTAAAACTATGGACTATATCGGTAAGCATATGGTGTATGAACTTAAGGAAACTTCCCTAGGTGGTTTATCGAAATTTGTCTGCTGCGATGATAATGCTTAAATGCAATTATATTCAAAATGATATTTATATATGCAATTTATTGCATATATTATCTTGACTTATTTAAGTGAAAGTTTTATTATTTAAGTATCGATGCAAATAGTTTCACATTCATTTAAAAAGTAAACCATATTGAATATTTGAATCGATCTGCTTAACGAAGCACCTAGTATTTACTAGGTGCTTTATTATTTTTGATTTTAAAAAATATTCGATTTTGTTATAATATTATAGTATGTATCTTAAAAGAATTGAGATTAATGGATTTAAATCTTTTGCTGATAAAGTAATTATTAATTTTGATGATCCAATTACTGGAATTGTTGGTCCTAATGGCTGCGGTAAGTCGAATATCAGTGACGCGATTAGATGGGTATTAGGTGAGCAGAGTGTAAAATCATTAAGGGGCGAAAAGATGTCTGATGTTATCTTTCAGGGTTCCTTTAAAAGAAAGTCATTAAACATGGCGGAAGTTTCCTTGGTTTTCGATAATGAAAGTGGCTTTCTAAAGTATGACAGTGATGAAGTTGAGATTACGAGAAGAATTTATAATGATGAAAATGATGCTGAATATTTAATAAATCGTAAAAGAGTAAGATTAAAGGATATTCAGAATTTAATTTTAGATACGGGTTTTGGTAAGGATTCATTAAGTATTATAACGCAAGGTAGTGTAAATAGTTTCGCAGAGGCGAAGGCTTATGATCGTAGATTGATTTTTGAAGAAGCAGCAGGGGTTTTAAAGTATAAAAAGAATAAAAACGAGTCTATTAATAAGCTTGCTAGAACGAAAGAAAATCTCGATCGAGTTGAAGATATTTTAAATGAACTTGAAAAACAAGTGATTCCTCTTAAAAAACAAGCTGAGAAAGCAAGGATTTATAAAGCGAAGAAAGAGGAATTAGAAGCGATTGAAATAAGTTATATCGTAAATGAAATTATTAAATTAAATGATAAGAAAGATAATTTAGATAAAACAATTTTTGACTTAGAAACTAATAAAGCAGTAATCGAAACGGCTATTTCCGTTAATGAGAATGAAAGTGAAGAAATTAAAGAAAAACTTAAGGAATTAGATTTAAGTATTAATTCCAAACAGGATAAGTTAATGGATGTTATGTCTAAGATTGGAACTCTAGAAAATCGAAGGGTTGAAATTGATCAAAAAAGAAAATATCTAATTCAAAATAATAGTGAAGATAGTGAACGTAAGCTTAAAGAATTATTAAATGAAGCAAAATTAGAATATGAAGATCGTTTAAATCGAAAAAAGGAAGCTGATAGTAAACTTAAATTAGCTAATGAAAAATTAGAAAGATTAACTATTGATTTCACTGATAAGCAAATAATTAAAAATGAATTAAACTTATTCATTAATAGATTAAATACTAGAGTAGAGGTATTAAAGAATATCATTAATGATCCACTTGCTAATTCCAGTTATGCCATAAAATCAATTTATTCAAATAAATCTTCTTTAAGTGGCATAGTGGGAATAGTGGGGGAGCTTTTAAGTGCGAATGAAGGTTATGGTGAAGCTTTAAAAGCAGCTATTTCAGCTAGTACTTATCATATTGTTACGATAAATGATAATGATGCAAGAAGGGCTATTGAATTTCTTAAGCGCAATAAAAGTGGTCGTGCAACCTTTTTACCATTAAATGTTTTAAAACCAGTATATATTAATGAAGATGATTTATTAATTGCTAGAAATAGTGAAGGTTTTAAAGGGATTCTTAGTGAATTTGTTAAACTTGATGATAAGTATTTGAATCTAAGATATAGTTTATTAGATGGTACCTTAGTTTTTGATAATTTAGATAATGCTAATGCATATGCGAAAATAATCAATCATCGTCAGCGCATTGTAACCCTTGATGGTGATATTTTAAATCGCGGTGGTAGTATGAGTGGTGGTAAAACTAAAAATGAAACTTCTATTTTTACCGCTAAGGATGAACTTAATCAGACAATTAAATCCTTAAATGATTATAAAGAGAAAGAAAGTATTAATAATCATAAAATAAATAAACTTTTAGAAGAAAAAAATAATCGAGAAGATGATATCTATAATATTCGTATTCAAATTGCCCAGCTTGAACCTTTAATTGAGGTTAAAAAAGCTAAATATGAAAAAATCTTAGCTGATATTAAAGCTTTAGATATTAGTTTAGATGATAATGATGATAGTTATGAAGATAATTTTATCAATAAACTTAATGATTTATATAAGGAAAAAGATGAATTAAGTAATCTAATTAAGAATAAAAGGGAACAGAAGATTAAATTCGATCATGAACATAATCGTTTAGCTCAAAAATTACGTACTATGAGACAGGATTTAAGTTCTTTTAATGATAAACAACATGTTATTATTGAGTCTAAAACTAGAATTGCCGTACAACTTGATAATCATTTACAAAGATTAGCTAGTGATTATAAATTAACTTTTGAATTTGCTAAAGAACATTACGCAACCAATATCGAAAATGATTTAAGTTTAAAGGTTGCATCATTAAGAGCTGATATTGAAAGATTAGGCAATATCAATATGGAAGCACCAGATGAATTTGAAAAAATAAGTGAACGTTATGACTTTACTAAAAAGAGTTATGATGAATTAATTAAATCAAGGAATAAATTATTAAATACCATTAATGAGATGGATCAAAAAATGAAAGAAGAATTTCTAGCCACTATTAATGCTATTAATAAGGAATTGCCAAATACCTTCGCTAGATTATTTTCAGGAGGTAGCGCTAAATTAACCTTTGAAGATCCAGATGATATTTTAAATTCAGGAATTGATATTGATGTTAAACCACCAGGTAAGGCAGTAAAATCAATAAGATTATTTTCTGGTGGTGAAAAAACCTTAATCGCTATTTCGGTATTATTTACCATTCTTAAAGTTAAAAAAGTTCCTTTAGTAATTTTCGATGAAGTAGAAGCAGCACTTGATCAAGCTAATGTTGAAAAGCTAGCAACTTATGTTCGTGATTTTTCAAAGAAAACACAATTTATTATTATTACACACCGTTCTGGAACGATGTCTAATTGTGATACTTTATATGGTGTTACGATGCAAAATTTAGGTGTTTCACGTCTTTTAAAGGTAAAGTTAGTGGATGCTATTTCTTTAGCAAGTAAGGAGTCTGAATAATGGGTATTTTTGATTTTATTAAAGAAAAGATTGGTTTAAATAGTAAAAAAGATAAGTATTTAAGTGGTTTTAGTGCAACAAATCAAAAGATTGATGCTAAATTAAAGAAAATTTATGATATGTCTTTAGAAGATAAAGATAGTTTCCTAGAAGAGTTAATGATCACTTTACTTGAAGCGGATATCGGCTATGAAACTGCAGAAAAAATCTGTGATTTATTTTATGCTAAAACTAAAGAACAAAAATTTCTTAGTTCAAGAGATTTAAAATATTTACTCTATGATAGTTTTTATGAAATATATGGTGATAAAGAAGTTAGAGATTTAAATTTTAACACTAGTGGTCCTACAGTTATTCTAATGGTTGGTGTTAATGGATCAGGTAAAACCACAAGCAGCGCTAAACTTGCTAATTTATTTAAGGAGCAGGGTAAAAAAGTCGCTTTAGCTGCTGCTGATACTTTTAGAGCCGGTGCTATTGAACAGTTAAAACGCTGGGGTGAAAGATTAGAAATCCCCGTTATAGAAGGTAGTGATAATGAGGATCCAAGTTCGGTTTTAGTAAGAGCATCACGCTATGCTAAAGAAAATAATATTGATATCTTAATCTGTGATAGTGCTGGAAGACTTCAAAATAAAGTTAATTTAATGAATGAATTAGCTAAAATGAATAAGGTCTTAAATAAGGAAATACCAAATGCACCACATGAAACCTTTTTAGTTCTTGATGCTAATACTGGTCAAAATGGTTTATCACAAGCTAAACTGTTTAATGAAGTAACCAATCTTACATCAATCATTCTAACAAAAATGGATGGAACTTCTAAAGGTGGTATAATAATTGCAGTAAAGGATCTTACTAAAATACCAGTACGTTATATCGGTCTTGGTGAAGGGGTGGATGATTTAGAGGAATTCTATTTAGAATTATACTTATATTCAATTTTAGGTGAACTATATAATGATTGAAGATAAATTGAGAATTACTTTACTTTATGATTTTTACCAAAATTTACTTACCTTAAAACAACAACAGATTCTAACCATGTATTTTGAAAATGATCTAACAATGCAAGAAATCGCAGATAATTTAAACATTAGTAAGGCAGCAGTGAATGATCAAATAAAAAGAAGTGCAAAGATTTTAGAGGATTATGAAAGTAAATTGAATCTAGTTTTAAGGTATAATAAAAGAAAGCAAATATATCAAAAATTATTATTAGTTGATAATGCAGATGTTAAAAAATATGTTAATGATTTAATAGAAAGCGAGTGAATTATGAAAAAAATTATTTCTGTAAATGCAGGTTCATCATCATTAAAATTTAAACTATTTGAAATGCCTAGTGCAAAGGTATTAACCTCAGGTTTAGCTGAGCGTATTGGACTTAATGATGGGATTTTTACCATTAATGTAAATGGTGAAAAAATATCTAAAACCTTAGATATTCCTAATCATGATATTGCTGTTAAATTACTATTAGAAGCACTTATTGAACATAAGATCATTAGTGATTTCAGTGAATTAGCTGGAGCAGGTCACCGTGTAGTTCAAGGAGGATCTTATTTTAATAAGTCAGTTTTAGCTGATGATTACGCAATTTCAAAAGTTGAAGAACTTCAAGAATTAGCACCATTACATAATCCTGCTAATTTAAGTTGTTATAGAGCCTTCAATAAGGCATTACCTAATGCTAAACATGTATTTGTATTTGATACAGCATTCCATCAAAGTATGACTAGAGAAAGTTATATTTATCCAGTTCCTTATGAATGGTATGAAAAATATCAAATCAGAAGATATGGAGCTCATGGAACTAGTCATCAATATGTTGCTTATCGTAGCGCTGAAATCTTAAATAAAGACATTAATAAATTTAATGTTATTACGCTTCATTTAGGTAATGGAGCTTCAATTACTGCTGTAAAGAATGGTAAATGTATTAATACCTCAATGGGCTTTACTCCTTTAGGTGGTATTATGATGGGTACTAGAAGTGGTGATTTAGATCCTTCAGTAGTTTTTTACATGGCTAAAAAATTAAATGCTAGCCCTAGTGATATGGATGTTTATTTAAATAAAAAATCTGGTATGCTAGGAATTTCTGGTATTAGCTCTGATGCTAGAGATATTCAAAAAGCTGTAGATGAAGGTAATGAAAGAGCTATTTTAACTCAAGAGATTTATGTAAATCGTGTAATCAATGTTGTTGGTGGTTATTTTGCGCAGCTTGGTAGAGTAGATGCCTTAGTGTTTACTGCTGGATTAGGTGAAAATGATACTATCTTAAGAGAAAAGATTTTAGATGGACTTAAGGAAGCCATGGGTCTTGAATTTGATAGAGAACTTAATGCTAAGACTAGATCAAAAGAACAAATTATTTCAACAGAGAATTCTAAATCAGCAATTTTAATATGTCCAACTGAAGAAGAATTAATGATTGCTAAGGATACATATAATTTAATCAAATAATTTGAAAGGAATATCAATGTATAATATTATTTTAGATAAAATTAAAGAATTTGATCAAATTGCTATCTTTAGACACATTCAACCAGATGGCGATGCTGTTGGTAGTCAATTAGGCTTATATACATGGCTTAAAGATAATTTTCCAGCTAAAGAAATTAAAATAGCTGGCTTTGATACCTTTGATATTTATCCTCTTATTGATGGAATAAGTGATGATTTTATCAATAATTCACTAGCAATCGTTTTAGATACAGCAAATAGAGAACGCTGTGATGATGTTCGTTTTTTAAAAGCGAAATATATTATTAAAATAGATCATCATCCACCATTAGATCAGTATGGTGATGTTAATTTTGTTGATACTATCATGGCTTCAACCTGTGAATATCTTGTAACTATACTTAGAACATTTAGTGATTATCCTATAAGTCTAAAGGCAGCAAATTATTTTTATACTGGAATTTTTACTGATACTATTTCCTTTAAAACAAATAATACTACAGCTAATAGTCTAAGGCAGGCTGCTTATCTAGCTGAGTTAGGAGTAAGACCAGTAGAGATCGCTAGACTAGTTGAAAATATAAGCTTAAATGATTATGAATTAATAACCAAATTAAGATCTAGATTCATTTATGAAGATGGTATTGCGTACTTAATTATGGATCAAAATGAAATTAAAGAATTAAATAGTAATGATCACTTTATTCGTAATCAAGTTTCGATGTTAAGACCGATTAGCGAAATTAAGATTTGGGCCTTTATTATTGAAACTAAGGAACATCATTATCAAGTTAGTATTAGATCTAAAGAGTTAGCTATAAATCAAATCGCTAATAAGTATGGTGGGGGAGGTCATATGAACGCCTCAGGCATACCTAAGATTAAAAAGGATGAAATCCCTAACTTACTTAATGAATTTAAAGAATTACTTAAATAATAAAATTTTATATTGTATTTAATTATATGCTATAATATTAATGTTTATAGGAGGAAAATATGGATACACTTAATAAAAAAATGTTATCAGAAATCTTAGCTGAAAATTTTAATCTAACTAAAAAAGATTCTGCTGATATCGTTAATTTACTTTTAGATGAAATCCAAAAAGCACTAAGAGAAGGAAAAACAGTTGAATTAAAAGGTTTAGGTAAATTCGAAGTTAAAACTAGAAAAGCAAGAACAGCTATTAACCTTAAAACTCGTGAAAAAATTCAAGTTCCAGATTCTTCTGTTGTTAAATTTAAAGTTAGCAAATTACTTAAGGATGCTGTAAAAGACGTTAAAGTTAAATAGTAACATAGTAAAAGACTCAAACGAGTCTTTTATTTAAATATATTACTTCGCATAATGTATCTTATCCATTTTTATTTAAAGGATGATATTTAAGATAAGATTCCTTTAATCTTTTTTTATTAATATGAGTATATATTTCAGTTGTTGAAATATCACTATGTCCTAATAATTCCTGGATTGATCTTAAATCTAAGCCATTTTCTAATAAATGAGTAGCATAAGAATGTCTTAATTTATGTGGTGTTATTGTTTTATTAATACCAACACTTCTTACTATCTTTTTAAGATAATTTTCGATTTCATAATCATATAATTTTTTACCATTCATTTTGAAAAATAATAAATCACTATGTAGAATATTATATTTATTACGATAATTTTCTTTATAATTATTTAATCTTTTTTCTAGATGTTTAGTTAATGGGATCATTCTGATCTTAGCACCCTTACCATGGATTCTAACAATATTATCATTAAAATCAGAAATTTTTAGATTGATGAGTTCTGATATTCTTAAGCCTAAACCATATATTGTTTCAAAAATAGTATGAAATAAAAATTCTTCATCAATTTGATCATCAAAATAAGTAAAAATTTTATCAATTTCTTCCTTGCTGCAATATTCAGGTAATTTTTTATAAGCTTTTTTAATTTCTATTTTACTTGCGATATTATTAAAATTATATTTAAAATTTAAATAGTTAAATAAATTTTTGATGGCTGTTCTTAGATGATTCAAAGAATTTACAGACAGTAACTTACTATTTTCGATAATACAATTATTTAAATCATCAAAGCTAAGATCATTAATTTTAATAATATTATGATTATTACAATATGTTAATAATTTATTTAAATCATTATGATAACTAGCGATTGTTTTTTTACTTTTAGCTTCATTATATTCTAAATTATTAAGATATTCAGCAATTGCATCCTTACAATCAATTTTAAATTCTGGCATTTTTTAATAATTCCATAACTATATTTTTACTTGCTGATGAATTATTACCTGATAGAATATTAGCTAATTCATCGATTCTCGCTTCATGATTTAATAAATTAATAGATGCATTGGTATTATCATCAATATCATTTTTAACAACCTTATAATGAAAATCAGCATATGATGCAAGTGAAGCTGAATGCGAAATACATAATACTTGCATGTCCTTAGAAAGTTTATACATTTTTTTAGCAATCATAATAGAAGTCTTACCACTTACCCCTACATCAATTTCATCAAAGATAATAATTTTAGTATTTAAAACCTTAGCGAAAATACATTTTAATGACAATAATAATCGTGACATTTCACCGCCACTAGCAGTTTTACTTAAAGAATTTAAGGCTTGACCCTTATTAAAGGAAATTAAAAAATCAATAGCATCAATCCCCTTTTTACTTAATGTTTCATCAAATTTAATTTTAAAATCAGCATCAACTATATTAAGTTCCTTTAATTCATTTATGATTTCACTTTCTAAATTTTGAGCCACCTTTTTTCTTTTTAAAGAAAGTTTATTAGCTTCTCTATTAAAATTCATTACAGCAACATCATACTGTTTTTTAGTAGTATCTAATAGTTTATCACGGTTTTCAAAACTTTCAATATTTTCTTTTAATTGCTTATAGTAATCTTGAATTTTACTGATGCTATTACCATATTTACGTTTTAATTTTGAAATTAAAAATAAACGATTTTGAATTTCTTCCATTCTTGATTCATCATAATAGAAATCATATCTTATCTTTGTTAGTTTATTTATTTCATCAGTTAAATTATAGTAATTATTATATATATTCTCTTTAATTGAAATGATTCGATCATCTTTTAATTTGAAATCAAAATTATCAATAAGCTGTTTTAAACGATCTTCAATTTGGTTAAATTCATCTAAAATATCATTAATTTTATTAGAGGTCTCTTCATAATATTTTAAATTAAACTCTTCTTTTTTTAATTCTTCTTCCTCATTTTCGCTGAAATTAGCCTCTTCTATTTCCTTTAATTCATGTTTATATAATTCTAAATCATTTAAATTAAATTCAATTTGTTCTAAATCATTTAATTTATTTTTTAGGCTAATCATTTCATTATATTTATTCTCTACTTCCTTAATTAAATCATCATCATTTAGATAAGTATCTAATAAAGCTAAATAATTATCCTTAGTGAAAAGTAATTGATTATCTTTTTGAGAGTGAAAATCAATATAATTATTGAATATATCATTTAAAATATTTAAAGAAACAATTCTATTATTTATTTTTGATATCGTTCTATCCAAGGAAATTTCTCTTGAAACGAACACTTCTTCTAAGATATCAATGTCATGTTCCTTTAGTTTTTTAACTAGATAGGGATCATTATCAAAAGAAGCTTCGATAATACATTTATTTTTATTATTAGTGATTAATTTTTTATCAATCCTAGCACCTAAAAGATAATTTAAGGCAGTAAGAAAAATTGATTTACCTACCCCTGTCTCACCTGTAAAAACACTAAATCCCTTATTAAATTCGATTGTTTGATTTTTAAATAAAATAAAATTAATTACATTTAGATGTCTTAACATTATTTCTCTCTTTCTTTAACTATATCAATTAAACTTAGAAGATTTTTATTATTTAAATTAATTGTTTTTAAAATTCTATTTATTTCATCAAAAATAGTATTAAGTGTTTGTTTACACTCTTCACTATCTTGATAATTTAATATTGAGCGATTACTTTTTTCGCTATCTAATAAATCATCCTGGATTTGAAAAGCTAAACCAAAAAGTTCACCTAATTTATTATAGTTAAATTTATTTTTTTCATCCTTAATAATATACATTGAAATATTAAAGGCTGCTTTGAATAATGCTCCAGTTTTATAACTAAATAATTCAATAACTTTTTGTAAGTTATTCACATACCCTTCATTAATATCAATTATTTGCCCCTTAATCATACCATTTGCACCAGCGTTAAATGATAATTCTTTGCTTATTTTAACCTTTAAATTATCTTCATCTAAACTGGCATTAACAAGTAAAAAGGCATTAGTTAATAATGCGGAACCAATTAATAAAGCATTTGCTTCACCAAATTTTTTATGAACCGATAATTTACCCCTACGATAATCATCATTATCCATACATGGTAAATCATCATGAACTAAGGAGTAGGCATGGATCATTTCTAGTGCTAAAGCATGAGCGAAAGCCTTTTTAGGATCAAATCCTTTATCTAAACAGATTGCTAGAATAATTTTAGCTCTAATACGCTTACCACCTTCCAAAGCATAAAGCATCCCTTCTCTTAGAATATCATTTTCAATATAAGCGAGTCTTCTTTTAATATATGACTCAAATAATTCTAAAGTTCTATTCATGATTTTTAATCTTATTTATTTCTTCTTCGTATAATTTAATATCTGATTTTAGTTTAGTAATAAGCTCCATCCCTTCTTTAAATAGTTTAAAATTATTATCTATATCAATTTCACTATCAGACATCTTTTTAACAATTTCATCTAACTTTTGCATTTTAAGAGCTAATTTTAAATCTTCCATTTATTTAACCTCCACTACTTTAGTTCTAATTTGTTTATCTTTAT
>JAEWGY010000062.1 GCA_023388035.1 Bacillota bacterium
TTCTTTATAAGTGACATTAAGACCTTCTTTTTTAATATGTTCTATCGCAAGTGTACTTAAACCATTTTCAGAACTTGAGGGAATAATACCAATTTTTTTATTTTCGATATCTTTTAATTCATTAATACTTTTATTATCAAAAGTGACAAAACGTATTCTAAGAGTTTCTTGCTGAGTAGAACTTGCTCCTTGAGTTATCTTTGCGATTGTACGATTAGTTCTGCTCACATAAAAAATTGATATCGATGATAATACGATAATTAAAATCGATAAAAGAAAGGCAATAATTCTAAGTAAACGATCCTTAAAATAAGAGCCACTAATCATAAATATATCTATTATTAATACTAAGGTTAAAAAGATGATAATAATACTCGAATATAATTCTTTATTAAGATCACTTAACCTTAAAGAAGTGAAAATTAGCAATATTACTAATATATGAGCGATTAAAATAGTCAAGGTGATCGCTATTCTTTCTATAAGTGCCTTAATCATAAATTACTCCCAACTAAGGACGATCTCATAACGTCCTTCCTCATTCACAATAACCTGAAAGGTAGCATCTTTTTTAAAATTAGTTGTATCTATTTTAGATCCTGGTTTATATTCCCAACTAGCTTTCACAACATAAGGAAAATAACGTTTACCTTCATAATCAGCAACATCAGTAGCCACAACTTTAGCATCAACCTTACTTACCTCAATTAAATTCTCACTACCATATTCTCTAATATAATAAGAAAGATATTTATAAAAATTCTTTCTTCCCTGAGCTGCTAAATTAAATCTTGTAGGCGAGTGTAAATAAGTTACACCACCAACATCATAGCTGCCTGCCTTATTAGTCCAAGTATAAAAGTCAGCAATAAAATTCTTAACCACAATAATCGCCTTCTCCTCCTCACTTGCACTATTTGAAGAGAATGTCTTATCTAATTCATCATACAATTCCTTTTGTAAACTAGTAGGATTATCACGATAAAGATAATTTGATTTCATTATTACTTCATCATTATTAACCGTTTTATTACTAAAACTATTTTTTACCGATTTATACGAAGAGTATAAATATATCAGCGAAAGTGTGAATAATAATCCTGATATAATAAACACAACATTTCTTACTCGGTATCGTTTTTTATACTTTTTATTTTTAATTTTCATTTTTCTCACCTGTATATTATTATAATACAATATCAAAAAAAAATATAAAGAAAATAAAAAACTCTTTTAGAGTTTTTTACTTAAGTTAATAGCCTCTTTAATGATCGCATCCATATTATAATAACGATATTGGGCTAATCGACCGATTAAATAAAGATTTGGATAATCTTTTTTTAATTCTAAATATTTATTATAGATAGCCAGATTATTTTCGTTAATTATCGGATAATAAGGAATATCTTGATCATCGTAATTATAATCCTTAGGATATTCAACATGAACATAACTATGCTTTTTATCACAGTCTTTCATTAAATGCTTATATTCACTAATTCTAGTATAAGGAATAATATTTTTATCCTGTGGATAATTTTCAGTAGCATATTTTTGAAAAGTCTGATCATAATATTTTAAATCAAATTCAAGTGAACGATAATTTAATTTACCAAAAGTAAAATTAAATAATTCATCAATTTGACCAGTAAATATCAGTCTTCCCTCATATAATTTATTCTGATAATAAATCTTACCTGCATCTAATTTTAAGTCACTTAGTGCATCCTTATTCAATATTAAATCAATATTAGGGTGATCAAGCATTTTTTGCACCATTGCTGTATAACCGTTTAAGGGCATCATTTGATATTTATCATTAAAATAATAATCGTTATAGGAAAGTGTTATAGGAACTCTTTTTAAAACAGATAAATCTAATTCCGATGCCTTAAGACCCCACTGTTTCATAGTATAAAATTTAAAGATTTTATCAAAGATATACTCTCCTAAATTTTTTAATATCTTATTTTCATGCTCCAAAAGATCATGAATAGTAACCCGCTCATCATATTTAAAATATTTAAATAATTCTTCTTTGATTTCGCTACTATTACCAAAACAAAGTTCTAAGGATTTTAAATTAAAGGGTATTGGAACTTGTAGTTTATCATCAATATGGCCTAGCACCTTATGTTTATAATCATAAAATTCAGTATAATTTTTAAGGAATTCTAAAACTTCCAAATCATTAGTATGAAAAATATGAGGACCATATTTATGAATCATAATACCATCTTGCTTATAATCATAGGCATTACCAGCTATATGATCTCTTTTTTCAACCACCAATACTTTATTATTTTTTTGTGCCAGTAAACTAGCAAGACTAGCGCCTGCTAGTCCTGCTCCAACAATTATATAATCATATTTCATGAATTTATTATCTTATCCATTTTAGCTCTAATAGCTTTTTCCATCTTATCTAAAATAGTAGTGCTCTCATTTGCTGAGTCAGCCTTTGAATAAAGATAAACTTTTAATTTAGGCTCTGTACCTGATGGTCTTAAAGCAAACCATGACTTATTATCATAATGATATTTTAAACAGTTTTGTTTAGGTAAATTATCAACACCTAAACTGTAATCAATCGTTTTAACAAGTTTAAAATCAGCAATTTCATTTAATGGCTCATTTCTAAAATCTTCTACAATTGCTTTAATAATTTGTTGCCCACTGATTCCTTCAATTTCAATCGAACACTGTCTTTCGTTATAATAACCGAAGGTTTTATAGATTTCATCTAATACTTCAATTAAATTCTTACCTTTCTTTTTATAATAAGCAGCCATTTCTGCTAGCATCATAGCAGCAGAAACACCATCCTTATCCCTGACAAAATCACCATAGCAATAGCCTATTGATTCTTCAAAACCTAAAATATAAGTGCCTTCTTTAGTTTTCTCTAATTCATTAGCTACGCCACAAATATTTTTAAATCCAGTAAGTGTTTCAATTGTTTTAACACCATATTTTAAACCTATTTCCTTAGATAAATCACCTGTAACAATTGATTTAACTAAGACTGGATTCTTTGGTAATTTATTTAAATTACTGAGATTATCAAAGATATAATAAGCAAGCAGAGCACCGATACGATTACCATTCATGAATACAAAATTACCTGTGCCATCATTAACACATAAAGCTAAACGATCACAGTCAGGATCAGTACCAATTAAAATATCTGCTTTATCTTCTAAACCTTGTTTTTTAGCTAATTCAAAGACTACTTCATTTTCAGGGTTAGGATATCTTGCAGTAGTAAATTCTGGGTCAGGTAATTCCTGCTCTTTAACTACAAAGACATTTTTAAAGCCACGACGTTTTAAAATTTCTCTTACAGGTATATTACCACAACCATTAAAAGGTGAATAGGTAATTCTTAAATCCTTATCAATATCATCATGAATACTTAAATTTAAAACTTCCTTAAAATAAGCTTCTTCAACTTCCTTAGGTATGTAATTAGCATAAGAACTTTCTAAAGCTTCTTCAAATGAGATCATTTTAATATCTTCAAAATTTGTTAATTTTTCAATCTCTAAAGCAACTTTATCAGCGATATCATCTAAGATTTGAGATCCTTCTTCCCAATAAACCTTATAACCATTATAGGCCTGTGGATTATGTGATGCAGTTACCATTATCCCAGAAATAGTATTTAATTTTCTAACAGCATATGATAACATCGGGGTTGGCTTTAAAGTATCATAAATATATGATTTAATACCATTTGCTGCTAAAACGGCAGCTGAAATTTTTGCATATTCACTTGATCCATAGCGAACATCATAACTGATCGCAACTCCTCTATCCATCGCTTTTTGACCGAAGCTTTTAATTACATTAGCTAAACCTTGGCAGGCTTGAGCGATCACATAGCGATTAAGACGATTAGTGCCAGCTCCCATTTTGCCCCTTAAGCCAGCAGTTCCAAATTCAAGATTTTTATAAAAACGGTCTTTTATTTCTTCTTCATTATCTTGGATGGCTTTAAGTTCTTCTTTAGTTTTCTCATCAATAATTGGACAATTTAACCAATATTCATATTTTTTACGATAGTCCATATATTCTCCTTATTTTTTCATATTATAACAAATCTTTAAGCGTTTGCATAGTTTAAAAAGATACTCTTTAAGAGTATCTTAATCATTTGATTTACCAAAGATTCTTAAAACATATAAGAATAGGTTAACTAAATCTAGAAATAGCATTAGAGAACCGATGATTGCTAATTTATTTAGACTTTCACTATCATCATAATGCTCTAGATAATACATTCTGATTTTCTGTACATCATAGGCGATAAAACCTAAGAATAAAATTAAACCGAATAAAGTAATAAAATAATTAAAATTAACTGATTTAATAAAGATTGATGCGATTATCATTAATAATAATGCAATTATCCCAAAACTAAAGAAAGTTTGAAAACGAACTAAATTAATTCTTGTTGTTAAACCGATTATCGCCATTGATCCAGCTACTATTGCCGTAATTCCAAAACATAGGGCAATTGATTCTGGACTATAAGCTAACGCTACAAACGATAAGCTAAAGCCCATAAGAGCACAGTAAGCCATAAAGATCATGAAAGCTGTAGTATATGCTAATTTATGAATCCTAACCATTAAGTACATTGATAAACCTATTTGGATAAGTAATGGTACAAATGAGAAACGAGAATAAATCATTAATAGATTAGCGTTTCTTGAAACCAAAAAAGCGATAAATCCTGATAATAATAAACCGATTGAACTGATACCTAAAACTTTCGCAAAGAATTTTGAAAAAGTTAAATCAGCTCTTCCTAAAAAAGTAGTATTTTGCATATTCCCCTCCTAAAGTTTAGATACATCATAAGTATCTAATTTCGCTACAATGTTAGTTAAAGTTTCTTTAATACAACCTTCTTCAAATGGTGATTTTAAATTTCCTAGTTTAACTAATTCTAAGAAAGACATTGATCCACCAACCTTACATAGATTATAATAATCATCCCATACATTCTCACCAGCTAAGATACGATTGTAAAATTGTAAGGCACAGATTTGAGCTAAGCAATAATCGATATAATAGAATGGTGATTGGAAAATATGATTTTGTCTAAAGAAGAAACCACCTCTTTCAAGGAAAGGATAATCACTATAATCAGTATCAGGTGTATAAATTTTTTGTAACCTTCTAAAACAAGCTTTTCTTTCACTTGGTGTCATCTCAGGATTTTCATAAACCTCATGTTGGAAATGATCAATTAGACAACCGTAAGGTAAAAATTCAATTGCTGATGATAAATGTGAATAGAAGTATTTTTCACTATCTTCCTTAAAGAATTCTTTAATCCAAGGATAAGCTAAGAATTCCATTGTCATTGAATGAATTTCACAGCTTTCATAAGTAGGAAAATAGAATTCAGGAATATTAGTATTCTTAATTGTACTATAAGACTGGAAAGCGTGACCAGCTTCGTGCGTAAGTACATCCACATCATGTTTTAAACCTGTAAAATTCGCAAAAATAAATGGTAATTTATATGAAGGTAATTCGGTACAATAACCACCAGTCATCTTACCTTCTCTAGCACTTAGATCAAAAAGATCATGTTTAAGCATAGTAGTAAAGAATTCATCCGTTTCCTTTGACATCTCTTTATACATTTTCGCAGCAATTGCTACTAATTCTTGCTCATTTCCTTTAGGTTTCGGATTTCCTGTTTTAAACATAATAGCTTTATCATATTCCTTATAATCACTTAAGCCTAATCTTTCTCTTTTAGCCTTATTTAATTTGCTAACTAAAGGAACTACCTCTTCGACTATTTGCTTTCTAAATTTAGCTACCATTTCTTTATCATAATCTAATCTAGACATATTAATATAACCTAGTTCACAATAATCTTTATAACCAAGTTTTTTAGCCATCGCATCTCTTAGTTTAACCATTTCATCATAAATACGATCATATTCAGCTTCATTAGTTTCAAAGAAATTGATTAAAGCTTCAAAGGCTCTTTTACGAGTATCACGATCTAGTGAATTTAATTTAGTACTAAGAGTTGATAGATTATGAATTTCACCATCTAATTCAATTTTAGCACTACCTACTAGCTTAGAGAATTCAATCGATAAATTACTTTCTTTAATTGATTCTTCGACTATTCTTTCATCATATGCTTTAAGTGCATTTCTAGCTAAATCATAGAAAACGTGACTGATACCTAAATCAAATTCCGCCTCACGATCTAACATGATCTTATAAAACTCATTATAAGATAAAGCGATATTAGAATAAGTCTCATTCCAATATTCCTTTTCCTTTTGATAGAATTCATCCTTAGTATTAATAGAACTTCTAATTGAAACTAAGGTCATTAAGGTACTAAGCTCATCTCGATATGCATTAAAATCATCAAAGGCCTTTTTAAATGTTTCCTTATCCTTAGCATTTCTTAATTCATCTAATTGTTTATCAATTTTAGTTTTAATTTCCTCATAAGGAATTCTTTCATATTTAAATTCATTAAATTTCATAATTACCTCCTATTAATTCCTTTATTACAAAGGCAGCAAGCATTAATCCAATACTTCCTACCATCATTATACTACTACCTAGGGTTATTTTTCTTTGTGATAACTCATCTTCACTATAATATTTAGTTCCTAAGACTGATGAGTCACTATATATAACTCTAATTGGTTTCTTAAAACCTTCTTTTTTGACTAGCTTTCTAAATCTTTTAGCCAAAGCGTCATTTTTAGTCTGACTAAGATAGGCTATCTTAATATTCTCCGGTAAAAATCTTTTAGCAGCACCCATTGATGAAATGAAAGGAATATTTTTCATGCTAGCTTTTTTAGCTAAACAAAATTTCGCAATCAAATTATCTACACAATCAATTACATAATCACAATCATCTAAGATAAAATTTTCATCAATAAATACTTCTCTATAACTAACCTTAGTATCGCTAATTAAACTGATTCGCTTAGCCATTTCCTTTACTTTAGATGCTCCAATATTTTCATTATGACATTCTAATTGCCGATTTAAATTAGAAATATCAATCTGATCAAAATCAACAATGATTAATTTACCAACCCCGCTTCTTGCTAGAGCTTCACAAACAAAGGAACCAACTCCACCAACACCTGCTACTAAAACTGTTTTTTCTTTTAATAAGGCTATAGCATCAGGACCAATTAAATATTCTAGTCTTTTTAACTTATGCATTTAACCACCTATCTACTAGATCAAAAGCTTCTTTATCATCTTTAAAATATTTTACATCCTCTTGATTACGAAACCAAGTGAGCTGTTTTTTAGCATAGCGTCTTGAATTTCTTTTAATAAGATTAACTAGTATTGCTTTATCAATACTACCATTAAAATAATCTTTAAATTCTTTATAACCAATACCACCCATCGGTTGATCATTAAAGTCTGCACCTTTAGCGATAAGTGATTTAACCTCTGCTTCAAGACCGATTTCAAACATCTTATCAACCCTTTGATTAATATTATCATAAAGCTTTTCTCTATCGATATCCCTTTCAATGAATAGACAATCATAAAGTAATTCATCACTTTGATTAGCATTAATTTGACTCATCGTTTGTTTATGCTTTCTAATCAGTTCTAAGGATCTTATGATTCTTTTACGATTATTAATATGAATTCGATCTTTAGCTTCTTTTTCTAGGTTAATTAATTTTTGATACAATTCTTCAGTACTATAACTATCATAATTATAATCATTATTTTCATTTTCACTAATAAATTGATAGTCATGTACTAAGGTCTTTAAATAAAGACCACTACCCCCACAAATAATGATGAATTTCTTATCATTATTATCGATGATTCTTCTTGCTTCATCCTGAAAATGTTTAATCGAATATCTTTCCTTAAAATCTAAAAAATCAATTAAATGGTGTTTGACTTCTTTTAATTTAGCCTGCTCAATTTTACCACTACCAATATTAAAATCCTTATAAAATTGAATTGAATCAGCTGAAATAATTTCAACATCATATTTTCTTGCAATATTTATCGCCAGATCTGATTTACCAGTAGCGGTAGGACCTACAATTAATAAAACTTTTTTCATCTTCGATAATTCCCGACAACTTCATTAACATCAGCGATACTAATAAAGACATTAGGATCGATTTCGTTTACTATTTCTAATAATTTAGGATATTCTTTCCGATTGATAATAGCCATTAAAATCGTTTTTTCACTATTGGTATAAGCTCCAGTTGCTTTAATTCTGGTAACTCCTCGATCTATTTCCTTCATAATTGCTTTTTCGATAAGACTATGCTTTTCAGAAATAATAAATAATTCTAATGATTTAAACGAACCAAATAACATTACTTTTTCAACTGCATAAGATGACACAAAGACAGTAAGTAATCCTACTAAAACTGCATTTGTTCCATAATTATATAAGCCTAGAAGTAAAATAACTCCATCAACTATCAATACTGCTATTTGGATCTTAATATGTAAATATTTTTCCATTAGTAAACAAGGAATATCTAAGCCGCCGGTACTTGATCCAACTCTAAAAACTAAACCAATTCCAAGTCCGATGAATAATCCGCCATAAATACTTCTAATAATATCACTTTCAATATTTAAGGCAACGTTAAATTCAAGTAGTAAATTCAAAAATAAAGGATATAAGATAGATGAAAGAAATGTTGTAGCTGCAAATTTCTTACCAAGTAATAAGAGACCTATAAAAAATAAAAACCAGGTCATGATTGTAACAAATAAAGCTACTTCAATACCGATTAATGGTTTTAAGGCCGTTCCTAAACCACCTAAACCCCCACTTAAAATATTACCGGGCAAAATAAAGGCTGCATAGGCATAGGCTAAGCAAAAATTGCCCATTATAATTTGAATTAATTCAAAACTAATTTTTTTAATATTATTAAACTTCATAGTCTATATTTTAACATAATAAGCTTAATAATGAAAAAAACCGATCTAAGATCGGTATATTGGACCATAATTATCACTTAGGTAATTTTCTAACTCACTAAGATATAAATCAATTAATGCTTCATTTTTAGCTTCAATCATTAATCTTAATAAATTTTCAGTTCCCGAAGGTCTTATTAAAACCCTACCCTCACTACCTAGGTCTTCCTTAATCCTAGCTTCTAATTTTTTAAAATTAGGATCATTAAGTGCCTTATTCTTATCTGCTAACTTAATATTTAGTAATTTTTGTGGATAAATTTTAATCTCCTTAGCAACTTCCTTAAGACTAATTTTAAAATAAGCCAGGGCTTCTAAGACCATTAAAGCAGTTAATAAACCATCTCCGAAATTTGAATATTGCTTATTGATGATATGACCAGATTGCTCGCCACCAAGTATCAAATCATTTTCAAGCATATCTTTTACTACGTATTTATCACCAACAGCAACCTTATGATAATTAATCGCAAGAGCATCTAAGGCTTTATATAGTCCAATATTTGACATGACAGTCGTTACTATTGTATCTTTATTTAATTGATTTGTTGCTTTAAGTTTTTTCGCCAGTAAATATAAAATTTTATCACCATCAAAAATTTCACCATCAGCATCAACAAATAAAACTCTGTCTCCGTCACCATCAAAAGCTAAACCAAAGTCAACCTTGTTACTTATAACTGCCTTTTTTAAACTTTCAAGATGAGTACTACCACAATTTAAATTAATATTCTTACCGCTAGGCTCATCATTAATTGCTGTATAATCAAATTTAAACAAATCAAAGACATCCTTAGCGATTTTAAAGTTAGCACCATTCGCAAGATCAACAATGAATTTAAAAGGTAACTTAAAGTTAAAATGATTATTTAAAAATTGATAATAATCCTTAATTGAATCATCTTCATAGATTTTACATAGCTCACTATCATCAATTACAATAGTTTCATTTGAATGAATATAGGCTTCTATTTCTCTTTCTAAGTCATCATTAATCTTAAGACCATTATCCGCAAAAATCTTAATCCCATTATCATAGTAAGGATTATGTGATGCAGAAATCATAATCCCACAGGCATAATCTTTATGACTAGATAGATAGGCTAGTGCTGGCGTTGATGCATAGCCTAGTAAATAAACATTAGCACCACATCTGGCAATAGCACTAGCAAGCTCATGTTCTAAAATATCAGATGATAATCTCGTATCCTTAGCTATAAGAATCTTTTGACCTTTATAATAATGACCAAGATATTCTCCTACTTTAGTAGCTATTTTATGTTTAAAGAAGAAACTCGCAACTCCTCTTATCCCATCTGTACCAAATAATTTTTTCATCTAATTCTCCTTTAAACTGATATCAATAGTATTTTCTTTTAAAATATAACTTACAAAACTATTATTGTTATTTCTGATTTGTAATCTAACATTATGCTCACCCTCACCTAAATCCTTTAAATCAAAGAAAACATAAATATCCTCAGCTTTAATAGTTTCAATATTTTTAAGCGCTCCTACTACCTCAACATCAACACTTGACTTATTATTTTTAGCACTAAGTGTGAAACGTGAATCATAATTTTCATAGTTTATCGGTACATTACTTATGGTTCTAGTTGTTTTTTCTGCTAATTTAATATCTAAATTAACACGTGTTACATCGCTACTAGTAGCATTGTTAGGTAAGATTATTGGTAAAACTAAATTAGAATCTCGATTTAGCGTAGAAACATCAAAATCAACCGTTACATAGTTAATGGTACTTAATTCGTTTTCAGGAGCATAAATAGTTACTGATTGATGATCCATTAAAATTTCTTGAATAACTAAATTATTAGGAATTTCACCAGTGGTATTTAAGATAATCGGAACTCTTTTATTTGGTGATGTAACCTTAACCTCAGCTAATATTTTATTAGGATTAATTTCGGCTCTAACCGGTTCTCCATTTTTATCATAGGCAATTAAATTAACTTCCTTACTAAAGCTAGCACTAACATCACTTACATCAATTAAGGCTTTTACAAAGGCGATTGAATTAAGAGTATCTTTACTGGCCCTAATATTAACTTGATTAGTATCAAAACTTGGAATTTGTAGAATGTATTTACCGTCTAATTTGTCTGCATTGATAAAATCATAACTTACATCAAATTTATTAGTAGTCTTTCTTTTAAGTGAAATAACAGCTTCACTAGGCTCAATTCTGACACTAACATTACTACCATAACCAATGCTATCTAACTTTATTTTATGCTCTCCCTCAGTATAATTCTCTAAGTTAATAAGACACTTACCTGAGTTATTAGCAGCGTTATTAACATTAGAGGCATCACCGATTAAGATAATCTTACAATTTTCTGGTTGACCACTTATTTCAAAGGTTTCATTATTATACCTTAATTCAATTGGAACTGAATCAATTTCAATTGAACTTCTTAAAGGGCTAGTAAAAATACTGGTAGAATTTACGCTTGCGAATAAGATGATCGCAAAAAATAATGAAATCAAGGGTGCAAAGGCTTTATTAAATAAGATTTTATCAATAAAACTAGAGAAATATTTAAAAACTTTAATTAGACTATTTTCAAAATTCTCATAACCCTTATTCATATTTTGTTTCTGATTTCTTAATACCTCATTAAAATCAGCTTTTCTTTTTTTATTCTTCTTAAACATAATATCACTCCCTTAAGTCATCGATGCTTATAATCTCATCTTCTAAGGCGTCGATAATAATTCTTTCTTCATTTTGGTCTTGATATTTAAACTTATTATTAAATGGCATTTTAATTCTATCAATAATATCTTTCTCATCATTAATAAGTAATTTTTTATCAATGATAATTTCTTCATCACAAATTATTCTACGCAGTTGTTTTTTAAGTTCTTCAAAACTTAATTTAGTTATTTGTCCTTTTTGACAAAGAGAAATTTCACTTGTTTCTTCTGAGATAACAATAGTAACACTATCAGATACTTCAGAAATCCCTAATGCTGCTCTATGTCTTGCTCCATAACGATTACTTAGATCTTCAGAGCTACTAGGAAAATAAGCACTTGCACAGGCTATTTTATTACCTTGAATAATTACTGCTCCATCATGTAAAGGAGTAGTGGTCATAAAAATAGATACCAATAATTCAATACTAACCTCTGAATTTAAGAGTGTTGCTTTTTTGATATAATCTTCTAAAGATTGCGATTGTTCAATCGTAATCAGTGCCCCTGATTTACTTTTAGCAATTAGAATACATGCTTCATAAATATTATCAGCAAGCTGAACTTTTTCATTAGCTAATAAGGTATTGAATTTAGATAAGGGATTAGACTTACCTATCCTTTCAAGCATTCCTCTTATTTCAGGTTGGAAGATGATAATGATTGCTAGAAAACCCCAATTTAAAAAGATACCCATAAGATATGTTAGAGCAGTCAAGCCTAAGGTTTTCGCAATTGAATGAAATATAATAAAAAGAAAAATTCCTTTAAAAATTTGAATTGTTCTTGCATTATTCTTAGAAATTTTAAGAAAATAATGGACTAAGTACCATACTATTCCTATATCAATAATGATTCTAGAAAAATACCATAATGTTTGGAAAACTGAATTTATACTATAATCTTGCATATTAATACCTACTCATAATTATAGCACACTATTCTATGTTAGAATAATGATATGGAAAAAGGACCTCTTGCAAGCTCTTATCGTTCAGTAAAACTCACTGACTATATCGGACAAAAACATTTAATTAATGAGCATTCTTTTTTAATGAAAATGATAAAGACAAAGTCTTTAAGACCTTGTTTATTTTATGGTCCTAGTGGCTGTGGTAAAACCACCCTAGCCCTGACCATAGCTAATGAATTAGAATTAGACTATGTAATTTATAATGCAGCAATTAATAATAAAAAAGATTTATTAGCTGCGATTGATTCTAATAAATTAATCATAATTGATGAAATTCATCGCTTAAATAAAGATAGACAGGATATTTTACTACCTTATCTTGAAGATGGTAGCATCCTTATTATCGCTTGTACAAATGCTAATCCTTATCATAGTATCAATCTTGCTATTAGATCAAGAATGCATTTATTTAAATTAGATTTACTAAGTAATGAGGAGATTTGTGAGGGCTTAAAAAACATCCTAACTCGCTATGATAAGTTTTATTCGATTACTGATGAGCTATGTTTAAAGATTGCTAATATTGTTAATGGCGATTTACGCTATGCCATTAATATTTTAGAATTAATTATTAATAGTACTGATACTAAGGACTTAAATCTTAGTCTAATTAATAATTTAGAACTTTTTCAGTCCATTAATTTATATAAAGATGATGATTCATACTACGACTTACTATCAGCCTTTCAAAAATCAATCAGGGGTTCTGATACTGATGCTGCCTTAATTTATATGGCTATGATTCTTAAAATGGATGATTTTATCTCACTAGAAAGAAGACTTTTAGTAATCGCATATGAAGATATTGGTTTAGCTGATCCATTATTAGTTTCTAGGGTTAATATTGCTTTAGATGCTGCAAAAAAAGTTGGCTATCCCGAAAATGGTATTATTCTTGCTAATATTGTAATTGAATTATGCTTAGCACCTAAATCTAGATCAGCCTGTGAAGCTTATCATCAAGCTAACTCAATTCTTGATAAGGAAAATCTTGATATTCCTGACTATCTTAAATATTCAAACTACAGTTTAAGTAAGGATGAACGATATGATTATCAAAATAGTAAATTATGGAAATATATTGCTTATAAACCTCTTAAAATTAAAAAAAGTCAAATTTATTTTCCTACTAATATTAATTATGAAGCAAAACTATTTGAAATCTATCATAAATTATTGAAGATTGATCGTAGTTATGATTTAAAATCACTTAAAAGAAAAGGGCTTTAGCCCTTTATCTATTTAGTAACTTCTTAGCTTGTAAATTCATGTCCTTGATTTTTTGATCCAATCTTTTATCATAAAGTTTTTTACCTCTTGCTAGAGCGATTAATATTTTAGCTCTACCCTTCACAAGATAAAGCTTAAGGGGGATGATACTTAATCCATCTTTTTTAACTTTAGTATTAAGATAGGTAATTTCTTTTTTATGTAATAATAATTTCTTATCCCTTAATTCATCATGCTTAAAAAAATTAACTTCTGATAAATTACTAATATGCATATTTTTAATAAATGCTTCATTTGCTTTAAAGCTAATATAGCTTTCCGCTAAGGATAATTTTGATTTACGAATAGCCTTAATTTCAGATCCAAGTAAAACTAGTCCAGCTTCAATTTCTTCTAGTATTTCATAGTCATGATAAGCTTTTTTATTTCTTGCAAGATCTCTCATAATAATATTATAAAATAATTAAACCCTTCATTAGAAGGGTTTTTAATTATTTAACTAATTCAATAGTCGCCATAGCGGCATTATCGCCTCTACGGAAATAAGTTTTAGTGACTCTTGTATAACCACCATTTTTAGCAGCCATATCTTTAGCAATTACATCAAATAATTTAGTAATAGCTTCTTTTTTAAATACATAAGCTGCAACTCTTCTTCTAGCTTGAAGATCACCTTTTTTAGCTAGACTAATTAATTTATCAACTACTGAGCGAAGTTCCATAGCCTTCATTTCAGTTGTTTCTAATTTTTCTTTTAAAATTAAATCAGTAGCTAAATTTCTAAGTAAGGCTTTACGATGGTCAGCTGTACGTCCTAATTTACGATTTCTCATGACAACCTCCTAATCATTTTTTCTGAAATTAAGACCACATTCATTTAATACTGCCTTAATTTCTTTAAGTGACTTACGTCCTAGATTGCGAATCTTAGACATTTCATCTTCGGTTTTTTGTACTAATTCTTCAACTGTTACAATACCTGCACGTTTTAAACAGTTATAAGATCGAACACTTAAGTTTAAATCTTCAATTTGTCTTCTAGAACTTACAACATTAGTATCAACAGCCTTTTCCATTACTACTGACTCTGATTCAGCTATTAGATCATCTAATGAAGTTAATACAGTTAAGTGATCAATTAAGATTTTAGAAGCTAAGGCAACTGCCTCTTCAGCCTTAATAGCTCCATTAGTAGTTACTTCTAGAATTAATTTATCATACTTAACACTATCTTTTAAATTACTAGGTACAACATTAAAATTAGCATTTAATACTGGTGTATAAATTGAATCGGTATAGATTGCTCCAACTCCTTGAGAGGCTACTAAACTAAGTTTTTTATTATCTTCATTACTTACATAACCTCTGCCAACCTTTGCTTTCATTTCGCAGTTAAAACTTGCATTATTTTCTAAAGTACAAATCTCAAGATCTGGATTTAAAATTTCAACACCAGCTGGACACTCAATATCCTTTGCGTAAATAACACCAGGTCCTTTAGCGTTGATTCTTAAGGTATATATTTCATCGGTATCAATCTTAAGTATCAATGATTTAATATTCAGAATAATCATTGTTACATCTTCAACAACACCTGGGATTGAAGAAAATTCATGGAAAACATCATCAATTTTTATTGAAAATACGGCTCCCCCTGGAAGAGATGATAGCATAACTCTTCTAAGTGCATTACCTAATGTAATTCCGAAACCACGTTCAAGTGGTTCAACTACAAATCGACCGTAATTTTTATCGACATCTAATTCTTCTATTTCATATTTAGGATGTTCAAATTTTTCCATGTATAATACCTCCTTTAGCCTCTAGGTTGTTTAGGTGGACGACAACCATTATGTGGAATAGGTGTAACATCATTAATTGCAGTAATTGAAAGACCTGCAATTGCTAAAGATCTAACCGCTGCTTCCCTACCAGGACCAGGTCCTTTAACGTTAACTGCAACAGATTTCATTCCTTGATCTGCAGCTGCTTTAGCAGCAGCTTCACCTACCATTTGAGCAGCAAATGGAGTAGATTTTCTTGAACCTTTATATCCTAGCGCACCAGCACTAGACCAAGCTATCGCATTACCAGCTTCATCAGTAATTGTAACGATAGTGTTATTAAATGTTGAATGAATATGTGCTATACCCTTAGCAACATTCTTCTTAGCACGTCTTTTACGTGTAACTTTTGCTTTTGCCATTATTTTTACCTCCTATCGCTATTTCTTCTTATTAGCCACTGTACGACGTGGTCCCTTACGAGTACGGGCATTAGTTTTAGTTCTTTGTCCTCTAACAGGCATACCTCTACGATGTCTTATTCCACGATAACAAGCAATTTCCATTAAACGTTTAACATTTAATTGTTTTTCACGTCTTAGATCACCTTCAAGCTTACGTCCATCAAGAGCTTTTCTAATTGCATTAATTTGTTCGTCACTTAAATCTTTTACACGAATATCTTCAGATATTCCACAATCCTTAAGTACTTTTTTAGCTGTTGGTAAACCAACTCCAAAGATATATGTTAGTGATACTACTACTCGTTTATCACGAGGTATATCAACTCCAGCAACACGAGCCATTATTCTCCTCCTTATCCTTGTCTTTGTTTGTGTTTTGGATTTTCACAAATTACCATAACACGTCCTTTTCTTTTAATTACACGACATTTATCACATATCGGTTTAACTGATGGTCTTACTTTCATCTTTTTGCTCCTTATTTGTGTCTATACACAATACGCCCACGTGTTAAATCATAGGGTGAAACAACAACAGTTACTTTATCGCCTAGTAAAATGCGAATGCGGTTCATGCGGATTTTACCAGAAACGTGAGCTATTATTTCGTGTTGATTTTCAAGTTTCACCTTAAATTCAGATTTAGGCAGTGTATCAATTACTACACCTTCAACCTCAATCCCTTCTTTTTTAGACATATACCTCCTAATCTAGATTGTTACTGGTTGTGATAATACAATTATCACCATCAATAATAACTGTGTGTTCGAAGTGTGCCGCAAAGCTTTTATCCTTACTCACTACTGTCCAATTATCTTTTTTAACATAGCAATCTGCCTTACCTTCAAAGACCATTGGTTCAATAGCGATGCACATACCTTTTTTAAGTCTTGTAAGTGTTCCTTTCTTACCAAAATTAGGTACCATCGGATCTTCATGAATTGATGTTCCAACACCATGTCCAGTATATTCCTTTGGCATTGTATAATTATGTCCATAGACATATTCTTCAATCGCATTAGCAATATCACCAACCCGATTTCCCTCTTTTGCCATTTCAATACCTTTATATAAAGCTTTCTTAGTCACTTCTAATAATTTCTTATGTTTATCACTTATTTCCCCGACACCATATGTCCAAGCTGAATCAGCATGATATCCCTTATAACAAGCTCCAATATCAACTGTAACAATATCACCTTCTTTTAAAATACGTTTAGAAGGTATCCCATGAAGGATTTCTTCATTAATTGATATACATGCTGAAGCAGGAAAATCATACAAACCTTTAAATGAAGGTGTGGCATCATTAGCACGAATTAACTTTTCGACAAGATCGTCAATTTCTTTAGTACTAATACCTGCTTTAATTGTTTTAGCTAATTCTTTATGAACTAAACCAACTATTCTTCCTGCTTTAATCAGTAACTCGATTTCTCTTTCCGATCTAATATTTATCATTTATGCAAAGCCTTTAAAATATCATTTAAGACAAGTTCTTTTGCCTGATCAGCATCAATATCAACTAGAATATTCTGTTTACGATAATATTCTAAAATTGGCATTGTTGATTCATGATATGCATCAAGTCTAATTTTAAGACTTTCTTCATTATCATCCTTCCTAATTGTTAATTCACTATTACAGTAATCACAGATCCCATCTTGCTTTGGTTTCTTTGTTTCGATATGAAATATCGCTTTACAATTAGGACATACTCTTCTACCAGTTATTCTTTTAGTAAGAGCTTTTTCATTAATAACTAAATTAATGACACAATCTAATTTGATTTTAACTTTTTCTAAGATTTTTTCAAAAGCATGAACTTGTTTAATTGTTCGAGGATAACCGTCTAATAGAAATCCCTTCGCAAGATCACCTTTACTTAATCT
>JAEWGY010000047.1 GCA_023388035.1 Bacillota bacterium
CCTTCCTTAGATCCCCTATTACAAGATTTAAATATTTTATGAAATTTTTTAATTTTAGCAAAGATCCCACTTATTTCAAGTTCGCTAAGTGGTCTTAGAAAAGAAAAATAACGGATATTTAAATTTAAATCTTTAATTAGCTCATTAAAATCCTTTTCAAAAGCAAATGATTTAGAATACTGATGATTGATATCACTATCCTTAACACTTGATTCATTGGCACTTGCTTCATTAGATAAAGCAATATTTGAGATCCCATTAAGGTATGCACATATTACTGATGTGAATGCTAATAAAGCTGAAAAAGGAGTATGTCCATTTAAATAATTCAAAGCATTATATTTAATAATTTTCTGATCAAATTTTCTTTGCGTAATTATCCTTGGCTTAGCAAGTAAATTCATACAATCCTTAATTGCCTTAGACTCATTAAGTGCAAAAAGTGTTAGATCTAAATCTTTTAATAGATGAGCGCTAACTAAAGAATCCTTACCCCCACCTATCGGTAATAAATAGCGATTATTCATTGAATAATTATGGGATGATTTATTAATTTTTAGATCCTTCTCATAAACAAAATCAAAAAGTTTATCTAAGTCAATATTATTTAAGTAACGATACTCACCTAAACCATGATGTGCTAATTTATAAAAAAATACTTCTTCCTTATGGTTCAATTTAAAATTGAGGATAAAATTTTTAGCACATACTAATTTATAAACGGAGTAAGCCTCCACGATTCCAAGATATCTAATTAAAGTTTCTAACTCATAACTATCTTTTTTAATACTACTTGGTATTTTATATTCAGTATTAAAGGTATCTAAGTTTTCAATTTCAAATTCATAAATAATGCTTAAATAATTTTCTTTAAATTCATATTTATAATCTTTGAAATAAAAATTAGGAAATCGCTCTCTTAATTCATTATATTTCATATCTTTTAACCTTAAGCTCTTTTTTATTTACCTCTATAATCATATATGAAGGCTTTGATAAGTCTCTATTATATGCTAAAGATCCTGGATTAAGCAATCTTATACCATCAATGATCTTATCTGTATAGATATGAGTATGACCAAAAAGAATGTGACTACAATTTAATTTTTTAGCTTTATCAATCATTGGTAAATACTTATTAAAATAACTAAAATGAAGATGGGAATGACAAATGAAAAAACGAATTTCTTCAATTGTTATTACTAACTCACTTGGAAAATCTGCAAAGTCATTATTACCCAATACAGTTAGAAAGGGTTCTATTTCTTCCTTATTTAATTCACTATCACCACAGTGCAAAAAATAATCAGCATCACTATGTAATTCTAAAACCTTTCGTAAACGATCATTTTTAAGATGGCTATCACTAACAACTACTACTTTTTTCATATTTCACTTCCTTATTTACCAATATATCGAAAACTATTATTACTAATTTCTTTAAAACCATAATTATTTAAAATGGCTTTAAATTCCTTAGGAGCATCTAAGTCAAAACTTAGTCCTAATTGATAATAATTAGATCCTGGAATAATATTAGCATCATTTAAAGACTTTGCATCATGAAATGAAAGATATGATCTAGTGATTAAAATATCACTTTTCTGATATCCTAAATTTTCAAAGTCCTTTAAGGCTTTAATAAATTCTGATAAAGCAAGATATCTTAAAGTAATTACACTATTATCTTTAAACTCACCTATGCTGCCTAAATCAGAAATCGTCCTAGTTGCGACTGTTTTATTTTGATCCAGCATTAAATCTAAGGAATGAGGATTAAAAACTAATTCCTTCCCTTTAAATTCTGGTCTTTGGTAATAATCTAAGATTTCAGTATAGTAATATTCAGTTAGGTAAGCACTGATTTTATTTATATCTTCATTAAATAGGTATTCACTAAAATCAACAATCTGTTCATTATTAGCATACCAGATTAAACTCGCATAATGGTCATACTCTTTTAAATGATAAATATTAAATTTAGGACTATTTAAATATTTAAAGATGCGACTTGGTTCAATTGCATATTCAACTATATATTCAATTTCTTCATTACTCAGTTTTGATTTTAAACTATTATATTCATATTCACTAAGCTCATAGGGATACCTTGATAAATTATCATATCTTACATTAATAAAATAAAAAGCTAATGAAAAGATAAATATAACCATTAAAACTAAATATACACTTGTTCTTTTTTTATTCACGAATTAAAAAATCCTTTCCTTTTATATGTTCATATAAACTTAAATTATTAAAATCAAGTTCCCTACTAATAGTATAAATCACTAAAGCAACACAATTAGATAAATTTAGACTTCTAGCATCCTTAACCATCGGAATTCGATAACAATTATTTAAATTACTTACAAGTAATTCTTTAGGGATACCAGTACTTTCCTTACCGAAAATAAGATAAATATCTTGATTAATCTTATGTTTTAATTTAAGTTTGCCTAAATCTTTTTTAGCATAACGTGTTAAAAAAATAAAATAACCACTGTTATTCTTTTTAAGAAATTCATCATAGGATGGATGTATTTCATAGTCTAGGGCTAAAAGATAATCCATCGCTGCTCTTTTAAGTGTTTTTTCTGAAAGTTCAAATCCTAATGGCTCAATTAAGTGCAGCTTTGCACCAAAAGCCATTGCCGTTCTCATGATATTACCTGTATTAGCAGGAATTTCTGGTTCATATAAAACAATATGAATCCTAGCCTCATTTTTTTTATTTTTAATGTAATTTATAATAAAAATAATTATAGCAAATAAAGCTATCACTAATACATATCTAATTAAAACTAGCTTTACTAAATCAAAGAAAAGACCTTCAGGAGTGAGATTGATTAAACGGGACTTGCTTGGATCTAGTAACCAAAGATCAGATCTAAAGAATAAATGATGAAAAAAGATCCAAAACCGTTCAAAATTAGTAATAATACTAAGCACAATACAAATAATAATCGTTATGAAAATAATCAAACAATTCTTTAAAGCAATAGCTAAATCCTTAATTCTTTTAGACATTCCTAAAAAACTGATAAAGCCAACTATAAGTACCATAAAATTAAAATAATTATAGCTAGTGAAAAGGTCTTTAACCTCCTTAAGGTGTAAAATTTCTTTTTGATTATAAAAATAAATATCATCTTTTAAATTAATATTGACAATGTACTCTTTATCATTTTTAAAATAATCAATCGTATCACTAAAAACATCTTTAATCTTCTCTTCACTTAAATTTAATTGTGCTGATAAATTATGTTTAGTAATTTCTTTATAATAAAAATTTTTATCTAGGATAGTAAAGTTCATGATAAAAGCTAAAGCTATTATAAAAAATGAGAGACAAAATAAATGATTAAGTATTCTTTTCAAGATAGACTCCTAATTTAAGTAAAGCCTTAGCACGGTGTGAATTTTGATTTTTAAATTCTTCACCCAGTTTTGCTACTGTCTTATCATGGCCTTTAGGAATGAAAATAGGATCATAGCCAAAACTGATACTATCATCATATTCATTACTAATACTTCCTAAAAAATTACCTTCAAAAAAAGTTTCAATACCATCATTAATAAAACAGATACTACAATGAAAAAAGGCCTTACGATTATCAACATCCTTTAAAAGATCAACGATGAATTGGTTTTTAATTTTATAATCATCAGTATTAAGAAAACGTGCTGAATAAATACCAGGATAATTATTTAGATATTCAATACATAAACCACTATCATCAGCAATTGTAGGTAAATGATATTTTAAATAATAATATCTAGCTTTAATTGCGGCATTTTCCTTAAAACTTTCACCATCTTCAATTACTACATCAGTATCATTAAGATCACATAAAGAAATTACTTCATGTTTTTTTAGGATTTTCTTAACTTCATTTAACTTATGTTTATTTGTAGTTGCGAATAAAATTTTCATAAAAACTCCTAATTTATTATAACACTTTTTAAAAAATCTATTTTAAATAATGTATAATATTTATCATGAGTAAAATTGGATTTAATAATGATTTATATATATCAATGCAATCTGAGAATATTTTAAAAAGGATTGCGAAGTTTGAAAAATTATATTTAGAATTCGGTGGTAAGTTATTTGATGACTACCATGCATCAAGAGTCTTACCTGGCTTTATGCCTGATAGTAAACTTAAGATGTTACTTACTATTAAAGATAAGGTTGAGATGATGATTGTTATTAATGCTGATCATATTTCATCAAAAGTTAGAAAGGACTTTAATATCTCCTATGATCAGGAATTAATGCGTTTAATTGACGCTTTTAAAATGGCTGATTTATATATTGGATCAATTATTATTACTAACTTTAAAAATCAAGAAAAAGCTATCAAATTAAGAGAAAAATTAGAAGCTAATAATTATAAAGTAGCCTATCATTATCCAATTCCAAATTATCCAATGGATGTTGATTTCATCTGTAGCAAGGAAGGATTTGGTAAGGATGAATATATTAAAACAACTAAGCCCCTAGTAGTAATTACTGCTCCAGGTCCTGGTTCTGGTAAACTTGCAACCTGTCTTTCACAAATTTATAATGATTACCAACATAATATTAAAGCTGGTTATGCAAAATATGAAACCTTCCCTATTTGGAATCAACCTCTTAAATCTAAAATTAATATTGCTTATGAAGCTGCAACTGCAGATTTAAATGATGTTAATATGATTGATCCCTTTCATTTAGAAGCTTATAATGAAAAGACAGTTAATTATAATCGTGATGTTGAATCATTCCCTATTGTTTCTTCTTTACTTAAGAAAATCATGGGTCATGAAGTTTATAAATCACCTACTGACATGGGAGTTAATATGGTTGGTTTTTGCATTAGCGATCAAAGTGTTTGTGATGAAGCAAGTGAAAATGAAATTATTAGACGCTACTATGATGCCTTAGTAGATCAAAAGCGTAATGATCTTGACGCAACTATTACAAATCGCATTCTTTCAATTATTCACAATAATAATATTGATATTAATAAACGTGATGTTGTTAAAGTAGCAAGAAAACTTGGTGATGAAACTAAACAGCCAGCATGTGCTATTAAAC
>JAEWGY010000063.1 GCA_023388035.1 Bacillota bacterium
ACGATTCCAGATCGACCGAAAGCTATCTTGCTTGGAGGACAAAGCGGGGCAGGTAAGACGACTATTCATCGTATCAAGCAAAAAGAATTTCAAGGTAATATCATTATCATCGATGGTGATAGCTACCGTTCTCAGCATCCCAATTACTTAGCCCTGCAAGAAATTTATAACAAGAACAGCGTGGACTATACCAAGGGTTTTGCAGGAAAAATGGTAGAGCATCTGGTCGACGAACTCAGTACGCAAGGCTACGATTTGTTAATTGAAGGAACCTTGCGTACCACTCAAGTTCCTCGTCAGACTGCTCAATTATTAGCTTCTAAAGGTTACCAAGTTTCCTTAGCTATTATCGGTACCAAACCAGAATTGTCCTATCTTAGCACTTTGATTCGTTACGAGGAACTTTATGCCATAGATCCGACTCAGGCTAGAGCAACACCAAAAGAACACCATGATGGGATTGTAGAGAACTTAGTTGATAACCTAAGGCAGTTAGAAAGAGAGAAACTCTTTGATTGTATTCAGATTTATCTAAGAGACAGGACTTGCATTTATGATTCTGAAACTGATAAAGGCTCCGCAGCAGAAGTGCTGCAAGAATGCCTCTTCGGAAAATGGAGTAAGGTCGAGAAGGAGATGCTGAAGGTAGGGAAGGAACAACTGAGGGAGTTGATTGAAAATGGGGTAAATAATGAAAGTAGATAGAAGAAATGTAGTATCTAGTTGGAGTGGTTATAATCATCAAGGAAAAGTAGGGATTTTTTAGCTATTCGAGAACAGGGCGAAAATATAGAAGGTTGGAATAAGACTAAACGGAGCCAAAAAGACGTAGATGCGACTTGGACACGCAAAGGGAAAATATTAATACCATTCCTTTATACGCTATTTTTTGTATCTAAGATAAAAGCGAACTAATAAACTGACCCCAAAAATTGTTTTTTAGGTCCAACTTTTTGGAGTCACCTTATAGCCATTGGGCTATTTTAATTATTTATTAATAATATTTAAATAATATTAAAGTAATATTACATTTAGCTAAACTATATAATTTTAGATTACTTATAAATTGCTTAATGAAAGAAATAGCTTATAAAAAGCTATTGCAAGATAAAAACATACCCTAATAAACAGTGCATAAAGTAAGAGCCCATTCAAAATAGCTAATATTTTAAACTATAGAAGTTATATCAAATGGAAGTATATCAAAACTTAATTTCTGTGCTATAATTTCAATATCAAAATAAGATTTTATTTGAAATTTTTTTACTTAAAACTATTTTAAATTTTATTTAAAGATCAATACCTAATTAAAATTTAACGGAGGGTTCATATGAAACTTGTGATTGAGCATTTATCAAAGAAATTTGATAAAAAAGAAGTTCTAAAAGATATCGATTTTACATTTGATGAAGGTAAAATTTATGGTTTGCTTGGACGAAATGGCGCAGGAAAAACAACACTTTTTAACTGTTTGAATAGAGATTTGAAAATGGATGGTGGTAAATTCTATATCGATGATGAAAACGGCGTTAAGCGCGATGTTGCTAGTGATGATATTGGATATGTATTATCTACGCCTAGCGTACCGGAGTTTCTTACGGGTAGGGAGTTTTTAAAGTTTTTTATGGATATTAATGAAAAGTCTATTAAAGATTCTAAAAGTATTGATGAGTATTTTGAATATATGAGTATAGATATGGAGGATAGAGATAAGCTTTTAAAGGATTACTCCCACGGCATGAAAAATAAAATGCAAATGCTAATCAATATTATCGCTAAGCCTAATATCCTTTTATTAGATGAACCTTTGACATCTCTTGATGTAGTTACAGCAGAGGAAATGAAACAAATTCTTCGTTCACTGAAAAAGGATAGTATTACCATTTTCTCAACCCATATTATGGATTTAGCAATTGATCTTTGCGATGAAATAGTGCTTCTTAGTCAAGGAAAACTTGAGGTTGTTGAAAGAAGTGATTTGGATAATCAAGAATTTAAAGATAAAATAATCGCATCGCTAAGGGAGGAAGTAAATGAATAAGACACTCAAAATGTCCTTTTCTTTAAAAAATACCTATAGAGTGAATGCTATCCTATTTTCCCTAAAGCAGATACCACTATTAAAGCGACTATTTCCAGCGACACTTTATAAAACGAAGGGACTAAAAATTTTTGCTAATGTTTTGTGTGTTTTGTGGGAAATTATAACTTTATTTCTTGGCAAATTTCTTTACTTTAGTTTTATTATATGGGCGATAGATACGCATTATAAAAATTTACCCCAAAATGAAATATTCATTCATATCTTGCTGTTTCTTACAGTGATTGGCACCTTTTTAAATAATAACCTTTTCAATGCAACTAAAGATCGTTATTATGCGATAAATCTTATGCGGATGGATGCAAGGGAGTATACGCTTGTTAACTATTTTTACTTCATTTTAAAGCTTATTATTGGTTTTATACCTTTTACTATTCTATTCGGTATAAATAAAGGTTTACCATTATGGTTTTGTTTACTAATGCCCCTTTGTATTGCCGGTATTAAGCTATCTATTACAGCAATTAATCTTAGGGAGTATGAAAAAAGAGGCTATGCTTATAAAGAAAATAAGCTTTTAAAATTTATGTATGGCTGGATTATTTTATTTTTAATAATCGCTTATATTCCACCATTTTTAGGATTTGTTTTACCTTTAGCTCTATCAATGGTTATTTTATTAGCTTTTATTCCTCTTGGTGCTATAAGCATATTAAAGCTTATTTCCTTCCGTGAATATCATGCTATAAATAAAGAATCTCTTGCAGAGCTTACAAATCAGATGGACAATACGGTAAAGAATCAGCAATTAAAAAAGCTCAATGCAGAGAACATATCTAGTGACACTTCTATTAGCAGCAAGCGAAAAGGTTTTGAGTACCTTAATGAGCTATTTATTAAAAGACATAAAAAGATACTTTGGAATTCTACTAAAAGAATTACCTATGTGTGTATCTTACTTATTGCTATCATATTAGCATGGATAAATATCCAACCTTCAATAAAGACCGTAGTAAATGAAGTAATAATAACATGGCTTCCATACTGTACTTTCATTATGTATATAATTAACAAAGGTTCGATGTTTACACAGGCACTTTTTATGAATTGTGATCACAGTCTATTTACCTATTCATTCTTTAAGCAACCAAAATTTATTTTAAAATTGTTTAATATTCGATTGCGTGAACTAATAAAGATTAATATAGTCCCAGCACTAGTAATAGGTATTGGACTAGCTTTGATACTTTTTGCTAGCGGAGGAAGTGATAATCCTTTAAATTATCTTGTACTGATTGTTTCGATTCTATGTATGAGTTTGTTTTTTTCAATTCATTACCTAACTATTTACTATTTGCTGCAACCTTATAATATAGGAACAGAGCTTACTAGCGGAACATATCAGATTGTCTTATTGTTAACCTATATTTCCTGCTGGGCACTAATGCGTTTACGTATGCCAACACTTATATTTGGATTAATGACAATTGTTTTCTGTGTTATTTATAGTATTATTGCTAGCATTTTAATATACCGCCTTGCTCCAAAAACCTTTAAACTAAGAACATAAAAGGATAGCTTTTTATATAATATCTATATAGTAGAATGATATGTAAGATTTAATTAAGAATGAATTT
>JAEWGY010000011.1 GCA_023388035.1 Bacillota bacterium
ACTATTAATATCATTATAAGCCTGTGAGTTCTCCCCTACTAAAATAGCGATGCGATTAGGAAATAAAGGTATTGCTTTCTTTCGAGCTAAGTCAAAATAACACTTTTTATTTAATTTATCTTTTAACTTTGCAAGAGCAATCATATTATCGCCACTTAGACCTAATTCACTAACATTAGTTACATTTAGTTTTAAAGAACAATTTTTATCATAAATGGAGATACTACAATTAACTTTAATTAATTTACCTTCTAAAGCCTTTAAATCCTTTTTGATATTAAAACGATACACAATTGCATCAATGGTCTTATCACCCTCTGCAATTTTAAAGTAATAATGAGTTTTATAATAAACTGATTGTAATTCACCAATAAGTGTAATATTAGTTAATTCTGAGCTTCCTTCATTAATATTTTTAATTTTGGCGATTAAATCAGAAACCTTATATTCTAGCTTAGACATAGATTATCTAATACCCCATTGATAAAACGGTAAGAACCATCCTTACAATATTTTTTAGCAATATTTATCGCTTCATCCATGACAATTTCCTTATCAAGACAGACATATTTTAATTCAATATAAGCAACGATTAAAATAGCCTGCTCGACTAAATCTAAACGCTTAAATTCAAATTTATGTAAAAATTTAGAAAGATGATTAATAATATCTGATTTATTATCTTTAAAACATTTAATAAAAGTAAGAGTATATTCATCATCAGTTAAATTATATTCTTCTAATAATTCATTTTGGATTTCATTTAATAACAATTCATTGTATACTATAAATACGAGTTTTTCTCTTAGCTTATGTCTATTCATTATTATTATTTTACCATAGTAAGGAAACATTATGAAATATTTTAAAAACTTTTTTCTACATTTAAAAACAATCACAAATCATAAATTTAAAGTGACTTATTATCTTTTTAAAACATCAATGTATAAACAAGCAATCTTGCACGATCTATCTAAGTATCATCCTGAAGAATTGATTTGTGGTATTAAATATTATCAAGGATTTCGCTCACCTATCGATAAAGAAAAAGAGCTTTATGGTTTTTCCAAGGCTTGGCTTCATCATAAAGGTCATAATAAGCATCATTGGGAATATTGGATTGATCATAGTAATGGCAAAATTACTTGTCACGATATGGAAACTAGATATTTATTAGAATCGATTTTAGATCGTATTGCTGCAGCTAAAAACTATCTTAAAAATAATTATAATAACGCTTCTGCCTTTGATTATTTTAATAATGGTAATGTTAAAAGGGATATGAATTTTAAGACGGCTATTAAGACCTTTTATCTTTTAGACTATTTAAAAAAGAATGGTGAAAAAGCACTTTTCCACCATATAAAGTATTTATATAAAGAATCTAAAAAGAATAATGATATTTTAAATAAAGAATTTACGAATCTAGTTCCTTTATATCAAGATTTAATTCAAGATTAAAATTAACCTTAAAATATTCCACACCAGCACTATCCAGCATTCTTTTAGAAGCTCTGATAATCGGTGTATCAGCATATTTATCAGATTGATAATATATTTTTTTAATACCCGCTTGAATAATTGCCTTAGCACATTCATTACAAGGAAATAAACTAACATAGATAGTTGCATTTTTTAGATTTTCTTTAGAATTTAAAATAGCATTAAGTTCAGCGTGTACTACATAAGGATATTTAGTTTCGATAAAATCACCTTCTCTACCCCAAGGATAAAGATTATCATCACAACCTCTAGGAAAACCATTATAACCGATTGAAATAACTCTATTTAAATCATCTACAATACAAGCTCCAACCTTTGTGTTAGGATCTTTAGAGCGTAGCGCTGAAAGATGTGCTAAGCCCATAAAATATTCTTGCCAAGAGATAATCTTTTTATTCATACTGACTCCAATAATAATTATATAATCGTTTTTCTAATCTTTCCGCATGTCCTTTAAAACCAAGTTTTTCATATGTTTTAATAATAGCATTATCAAAAGCTAAATAATGAGGTTCCATTTTTTGATCAATAAAAAAATTAGCTAACATGATTATACATATCATTATAAAAGAAATAGCGAAATTAATACGGAAGGCCTTATTAAATTTTAAAGAACTAATAAAGATAAAATAATAAACTAAGCCAAATATAAATCCACCTAAATGACCTAAGTAAGATACATTAGGACTAAAATTAAGCAATATATTAATAATAATACTATAAATTAATAGCGGAGATCTTAAGATAGCTTGATTTTTTATTGCATAAATAATGATAATAGCAAATAGAGCATAAATTGATGCACTTATACCTACAACAATAGAATTATATCCTAAAAGCATTTGACTGATATTACCTAATATCCCCCCACCGATAATTAGGGCTAAATAATTTTTAGTTCCTAAACTTTCTTCAAGATATAAACCGAGATAATATAAAGAGAATAGATTCATCATTAGATGGAAAGGATCGTAGTGAATAAAATTAGCAGTAAGTAAACGTAGATACTCATGATTTACAATTATTAAGGTTTTATAATTTGCGCCTAATAAAATACTATTAATACTAGTACTAAATGGTAGCATATGTAAAATTAAAAATAATAAAGCACAGATGATTAAAAGACATTTAGTAATCATATTATTAGAAAAATATTTATAAAGAAAAGTCTTCATAATTGATGCTTCTTTTAACTTAGGTGCACCTAAATCATTTATTTCCTTAGCGATTTTAAAAGAAAGAGCTTCCTTATCTGCATTATCATTAATATCATAAATAATTGTATTCAAGCCTTTAAAATGCTTAAGAATCTTATTATCACCAATAAAATGATTGGTATCTAGCATAATATAATCACTATTACTATTATGCAT
>JAEWGY010000025.1 GCA_023388035.1 Bacillota bacterium
TTACTTAGTGCTGCTGCTAATTTCTTAAGACTTAAAGATCCTGAATTAAAAATCTTTTTTATTGATACAACGCAATTTGTATCAGATTGTATAAGTGCTTTAAATAATAATAAAATTGAGGAATTTAAAGCCGCTGTTTCAATGTGTGATGTTTTAATCTTAGATGATATCCAATTCTTTTCAAAGAAGGAAAAAACCTGTGAAGTATTCTTTTCTATCTTTAATAATTTATACGAAGATCGTAAGCAGATTATTCTCTCATCAGATAGACATCCAGAATATATTAAAGATATTTCAAATCGTTTAAGAACTAGATTCGTAGCTGGTTTAGATTCAAAAATAACACTACCTGAAACTGAAACTAGAATTAAAATAATCAAAGCGAAACTAGGTACTTTTAATAATCATAATCTTTTAGAACAAAATCAAAATCATAATATAACCGATGAGGCTATTGAATATCTTGCGAAGATTTATGAGAATAAAGATGTTAGAAGTTTAGAGGGTGTTGTTAATAAATTGCTTTTTAGATCGATAAATCTTTTACCTAGTAATTCAATCATCGATTTAAATGAAGTGATGAAAATATTCGGTGAAGAGAATGATTTAGTTAAAAATGATAAATCCATAATTGGAATCAAACATGCTGTATGTGATTATTATGGTCTTACTTTAAATCAATTAGTATCTAAATCAAAGGTAAAAACTCTTTTATTTCCAAGACAAATCGCAATGTATCTTTGTCGTAAAATATTAGATGTTCCTTTTGAGAAAATCGGTGAAGAATTAGGTAAGAAAAATCATACAACGGTAATGCATGCCTGTGATAAAATTGAAACCTTATTAAAAACTGATCCTAAAGTTAAAATTGCGATTAAAGAAATTCAAAATACGATATTGTTTAAAGATAAACATTAATGAACTATTAATCCACAATGAAATTTATTTATTTTAAATACAATTTTAGACTTTTGCACATTTTCCACAAACTTAATAATTATAATACTAAATATATCTTAAGGAGGTTAAGATGAAATTTTCAATTAATATCGAATTATTAAATTTAAATATTTCAATCGCAGCTAAAGCGGTTGAGAATTCTTCAGTAGTACCTATTTTTTCTTGTATCCGATTTAAAGTTACAAATGACAATTTAGAACTTTTTGCCTATGATCGTAGTGCAGCGATTAAAATTAATATCAACGATGATAAATTTAAAATAGAAAAAAATGGAGCTTGTGCAATTGAAGCTAGTATGCTTATGGAAATTTTAAAAAAAGTTGATTCTGAAATCGCAACTTTTGAATTATTAGAAAAAGATTTAGTATTAATAACTTGCGGTAAATCTAAATTTAATATTAGATCTTTAAATCCAAATGATTTTGATGAAGCACCATTTTTAGAAGAAAATGATAAATACAATCTATTTGATTCTAATATACTTAAGAATATCGTTGATGAAGTTAGTTTTCTTGCGAGTGAAAATAAGATGAAACCTATTTTAAATGGTGTTAATTTTATTACTAAAAAAGATTTATTAGAAGTTTGCGCAACTGATACTTTTAGATTAGCTTATAATAAATACAATATTAATTTTCAAAATGAACATAATATTGTATTTCCTAAAAATAGTCTTAAGAATTTATTAGAAATAGTCGAAAAAAAGAAGGTAAAACAATTTGGTATCTGTTTTAATAATAACTATGCTTATTGCTTAGTTGGCGATTGTTATATAACCTTTGCTTTATTTGATGAAAATTTCCCTGAAGTTTTACCTAAAATTAATAATGTAATTCATGATAAGAAATTACTAGTGAACCCTAATAAATTAGCACAAATTATATCAAAGGCTAGTTTTATTAAATCAGAAGGCAAAAACTATGTAAGATTAGATCTTAGTGAGGATAATTTTGAAATCTTTTCAAAGGAATTAAATATCAGTAGTTTTAATGAAAGTATTAATGAATTTAAATTTGAAGGTGAAGAGATAAGAATAACCTTTGAGGGTAACTTTTTAATAAGTGCTCTTAAGTCTTTTAAAAGTGATGAGGTTATTATTTATTTTGCAGATAATAAAAAACCGATAAAAATCGTATCAGAAGATAATAATCTAATCCATTTCTTATCACCTTTTAGAGATCAAAATTGGTAATTTTAAATTATTTAATAGCCTTTTAAGGCTATTTTTTAATAGTCTAAAATATGCTATAATTATAGGTGAAATATGGATAAAATTAATAAAAATTATATCGAATTAAAGGCGTTTTTAAAATTACATAATTTAGTCCTAAGCGGGGGTGAGGTTAAGTATTTTTTAAAAGAAAATGATCTTTATGTAAATAATCAAAAAGAAGAGCGTAGAGGTAGAAAATTATATAAGGGTGATATTGTCAGAATTAATGATAAGGAGTTTATAGTTGATGATTATAAATAAGCTTAAACTTACTAATTTCCGCAATTACAACAATATCGAAATTAATTTTTCAATAGGAACTAATGTTATCATTGGTAATAATGGAGTTGGAAAAACGAATATAATCGAAGCGATTAATTTAATTTCTAATACTAAATCTTTCCGCACAAATGATGATCGTAATCTGATTAAGGATAATTTAGACTTCGCAAAGGTTGAAGTTAACTCACAGAATAATACCTTATGCACGGTTATTAATAGACAGCAAAAGAATTATTTTATCAATGATGAAAAAATTAATAGTGCAGGTTTTTTAGGTAAACTTAATGTTGTTTTATTTGAACCTAGCGAATTAAATTTTTTTAAAGAAAGTCCTAAGTTAAGAAGAAGATTAATTGATATTGAATTATCAAAGATCTCAAAAGAATATATGACTAATCTTTATGTTTATCATAAATTACTAAAAGAAAAAAATAGTCTTTTAAAAGAAGAAAAAATCGATGAAATACTTTTGGATACAATTAATGAACAACTTTTAAAACCCTTAGAAGTAATCATGAAAAAAAGAAAGGAATTTATCGATTTTATCAATCGTCACTTAAGTAATTATTTCCAAAAATTATCCGCTACAAGAAAACAGGTTAATGTTTCATATAAAAGGATGTGCGATATTATAACTAAAGAAAATATCGAAAAGAAAATAAACTTAAGTAAAATAAGTGATTTTAAATACAATTATGCTTACTCTGGGATTCATAAAGATGATTATGAATTCTATTTAGATGATAACTTAGTTGTTAATAATGCTTCACAGGGTCAAAAAAGACTTATCATGATTGCGTTTAAATTATGTTTAATTGATTACATAAAAAAAGAAACTAAGGAAGAACCAATTTTACTTTTAGATGATATCTTATCTGAATTAGATATCGCTAATCAACAAAGATTACTTGAATTTTTGAATAATAATTTACAGATAATAATTACTACAACTGATGTTGAAAATATCAAATTAAGTAAGCATTATCGTTTAATACAGATTAAATGAGGTGATTATGGAAGAAAATAAAATAGATAATTACAGTTCCAAGGATATTCAGGTTTTAGAAGGTTTAGAAGCAGTAAGAAAAAGACCTGGTATGTATATTGGAACTACTAGTTCTAAAGGTTTACACCATCTAGTTTGGGAGATAGTTGATAATTCCATTGATGAAGCTTTAGCAGGCTTCGCGAGTAAAATAGATATCGATTTATTTGATGATGATATTATTCAAGTAAGAGATAATGGCCGTGGTATGCCTGTTGGAATTCATGAAAAAACTGGTATTTCAACAGTTGAAACAATCTTTACTGTTCTGCATGCTGGAGGTAAGTTTGGTGGTGGAGCCTATAAGGTTTCTGGAGGTCTTCACGGTGTTGGGGCTAGTGTTGTTAATGCATTATCGGAATTCTTAGAAGTTAAAGTATTTAAAGATAAAAAAGAATATTATGCAAGATTTGAAAATGGTGGTACTACTGTTCAAAACCTTAAGATCATTAATGATAATAGCAGTGAGGAGAATGGATCTTTAGTACGTTTTAAAGCGGATAAAGAAATTTTTAAAGAAGGTATTAGATTTGATTATCAGATACTTTTTGATCATCTTAAACAAATCGCTTTTCTTAATAAAGGTATAATTATTAATTTCAATGATAATAGGAATGGTGAGAATAAAAAACATCAGTTCTTATTTAAGGGTGGTATTAAAGAATTTGTAGAAGATCTTAATAAAAACAAAAAAACTATTCACAGTGATGTTATCTATTGCGAAGACTATGATGAAAACACTAATATAACAGTTGAAGTTGCAATGCAATATAATGATAGCTATAATGCTGCAATTTATTCTTTTTGTAATAATATTTCCACAATTAATGGTGGTACTCATGAAGAAGGATTCAGACTTGCGTCAACTAGGATTATCAATAAATACGCTAGAAATAATAAATTCTTAAAAGAAAAAGATGAGGCTTTAATTCATGATGATGTTAAAGAAGGATTAGTTGCGATAATCAGTATCAAACATCCAGATCCTCAATATGAAGGACAAACCAAAGGAAAACTTGGTAATTCTGAGGTGAGAAGTGTAGTATCTGAGATTCTAGCAAAAAGTCTTGAACGCTATTTACTTGAAAACCCAAATGAAGCTAAGTTAATAATCAATAAAATAATTCAAGCAGCAAATGCTAGATTAGCTGCTAA
>JAEWGY010000005.1 GCA_023388035.1 Bacillota bacterium
CAGGTAGCTGGTAGAAGTGGTAGAGCAAGTAAAAAGGGTAAGGTAATTATTGAAACAACCAGTCCTAATCACTATATTTTTAAGGCTATTGAGAATAATGATTATAATTATTTTTATAAAAAAGAAATGTTCTATCGCAAAATATTAGACTATCCTCCTTATAAACAAATAATTTGTATTTCATTTAAACATCGTAATAAAGAAGTATTAATGAAGGATCTTAAAATTTTTACTAATCTATGTAAAGATCATAATTTTAAATTACTTTTAAATGATAATCTTATGAAATTAAATAATAGCTATAATCTAAAAATATACTATTTAGCAAATAATCTTACTGAATTACTAAATTATTTTAAATTGCAACTAGCAAAATTACAAAAGGAACGAAAAATTAGTTCAAGCTTTAATTTTTATATAAGCCCTAAAGGAATTTAATATGAATATAAGAAAAATTACTTATGATATTTTAAGAGAAATTATTATTCAGCATAAATATTCTAATCTTGTTTTAAAAAATGCATTAATTAAAGTACCCTTAATTAATAGAGCATTTATTTCAGAACTAACACATGGTGTGTTAAGGAATTATTTTTATCTTAAAGCACAATTTAAAATGCATGTGAAAAGTCAAATTGATAAGAAACATCAAATAATCTTGATGATGGCTTATTATGAAAAACAATTTTTAAAGGCTAAGGATTACTATATTGTTAATGAATATGTTAATTTAGCTAAAAATAAATCCTTAATTAATGCGATTTTAAGAAATCATTTAAATGAAATTAATAATAATTTAAGTGAAGAAGAAAAAACTAATCTTCCTAATTTTATATATCAATTAGTGAAAAAACAAAATGATGAGGATTTTTTAAATGAATATCTTAAATCAATTAATACTAAACCGATTATTTATTATCATTTAAATCCCAATCTTTGCACTAAAGATAAATTATTAAAGTTAATACCGGAGATAAATTTTATTAGTCATAATATTTTTACTGCTAATTCTAGTTTAATCGATAATGAATTTTTTAAAATGGGCTATTTTTATATTCAAGATTATAGCGCCTCAAAGATTGCTGACTTTCTTTCTTATCGCCCTAATAGTTTAATTCTTGATGCTTGCTGCGCTCCTGGTTCTAAGCTTTTTAATATTTTAGAAAAACATGATCGAAGTTTAGTTTATGGTTTAGATAATAGTGAAACGAGACTTGAATTAGTAAAGAAAAAAGCTAATATTTTAGGCTATAAAAATTTAAATTTAATTAATCATGATGCTCGTAAACTTAGTGAATTAGATTTAGAATTCGATGAGATCTTACTAGATGTACCATGTTCTGGCCTAGGTGTTTTAGCTAGGAAATTAGATTTAAAATTTAATTTAAAACCTGAAAATTTAGATGAATTAATTAAAATTCAAGCAGAAATTTTAGATAGTGCATATGAAGTTTTAAAAAAGGATGGGTTTATCATTTATGCTACTTGTACAATCAATAAGAAAGAAAATGAGCAGCAAATAATAAAATTCATTAATAAATATAAAGACATCGAAAAAATTCAGGAAACTTATTTACATGAATCATCAGGTGATTTCTTTTATGTATGCAAACTAAGGAAAAAAGGTTAAAATATATTTATGACTTTTTCTATTTATGATTTTAATTTAACAGATTTAGAAAATGAATTAATTATTCTAGGAGAGAAAAAATACCGTGCTAAACAGATTTTTTCTTGGTTATATGAAAAAAGAGTTAGATCCTTTGATGAAATGAGTGATTTACCTAAGGATTTAATTAGTAAACTAAATGAAAGATATCATTTCAATGATTTAGAATTAGTTACGAAACAAATTTCAAAAGATGGAACTACTAAGTTTTTATATCGTTTAAAAGATGGACATTTAATCGAAACCGTATTAATGTTTTTTGATTATGGAACATCAGTATGTATCACCAGTCAAGTTGGCTGTAATATGGCTTGTAAATTCTGTGCTAGTGGACTTTTAAAAAAGAAACGTAATCTAAGTGTAGGTGAAATGGTTAATCAAATTCTAAGTACTCAAATATACCTAGATCCTAAAAAGATTAGACTAGCTAACTTAGTAGTAATGGGAATCGGTGAGCCCTTTGATAATTTTGATAACTTAATTAAGGCCTTAGGCATCATAAATCATCCAAAATCCCTTGCGATTGGAGCTCGCCATATGACCATTTCAACATGCGGTGTCGTTCCTAAAATTTATGACTTTGCCAATCTTGCTTTACAATATAATCTAGCGATATCACTTCATGCACCTAATGATACTTTAAGAAGTGAAATTATGCCAATTAATAAGTTATATAATATTGATAAATTATTTGAGGCTTTAGATTATTATTCAAGAAAATCTAATAGAAGGATAACCTTAGAATATTTACTTTTAAAAGATGTTAATGACGGTGATAAGGAAGCTTATGAATTAATAAATCTAGTTAAAAATAAAAATGCTTATATTAATTTAATACCTTATAATGAAGTTAAGGAAAATATTTATAAGAGTACAGATGAAAAAAGAGCTTTAGCCTTTTATGACATTTTAAAAAAAGCTGGTATCGGTGTTACATTAAGAGCTAAAAAAGGTGATGACATTGATGCAGCATGTGGACAATTACGAGCAAACAATGAAAGAAAAGATTGAAATATTAAGCATTAGTGATAAGGGTTTAGTTAGAAAGAAAAATGAAGATGCTATTAGTTATAGTTATAATCTTAATGGTGATTTAATAGCGATTATTTGTGATGGCATCGGAGGACTTAGTGCTGGTGATTTTGCATCATTATACATCAGTAGAGAACTTAGTCTTAATTTTGCGAATACATCTTTTAATAATGAAGAAGATTTGTATAACTTCTTTGATGAGAATATTAAAAGAATCAATAGTTATATTTATAATTTATCTTTAACTAATGAAAAATTTCATGGCATTGGATCAACTCTATGTGCAATCATCGTATTTAAAAATTATCTTTATGCTTTTAATATTGGTGATAGTCGTTTATATGAATTAAAGAATGATTTAATTCAAATTAGTGAGGATCATAGTTTTGTTAATACCCTTATTAAAAAACAATTAATCACAAAAGAGGAAGCACTAAATCATCCTAAGCGTAATCTAATCACAAATGCCGTAGGAATTAATAAAAATATTAAATATGATCGTTATAAAATTTTATTTAATGCTAAATATTACCTTCTTTCAACTGATGGCTTACATTCCTATCTTAGTCATGAAATGATTAAAAAGATTATTAGCAGTGAAAAAAAAGAACAGGATAAATTAAATGAATTACTTAAACTAGTATATCAAAACGGTGCGATTGATAATATAACCGTTGTTTTAATTATTAATAAAGGAGATTATAATGAATAAATTGATTGCTAATCGTTATAAACTTATCCAGAATATTGGTAGCGGTGGTATGGCTGATGTATATTTAGCCTATGATAATTTATTAAATCGTAATGTTGCTGTTAAGATTATGAAAGGTGATCTAAGTGGTGATGATGTAGCGATTGAGCGTTTTAAAAGAGAAGCCAGTTCTATTTCCCAGCTTTATCATCCTAATATTGTTGAAATCTATGATGTTGGTATCTTTGAGAAAAATTACTATATTGTAATGGAATACTTAGAAGGTAAAACACTTAAACAAATAATTAAAGAGCGTGGTAATTTAAATTATAAAGAAGCTGCCTTTATAATGAGACAATTAATAAGCGCAGTTTCTAAAGCTCATAAAGCAAGTATTATTCATCGTGATATTAAAAGTCAAAATATTATTATAATGTCAGATGGTAGACTTAAAATTCTTGATTTTGGAGTAGCTTTAGCACTTAATTCAGCACAAATTACCGCAACTGATTCCATCCTTGGTTCGGTTCATTATTTAGCACCGGAAATATCAAAGGGAGCTTTGGCTGATGAGAAATCAGATATCTATGCAATGGGCATCGTCTTCTTTGAATTATTAACAGGTAAATTACCATTTACTGGTGATAATGCAGTTGGTATTGTGATTAAACATATTAAGGAAGATCTACCATTTGTTAGAGATTATAATCCTGAAATTCCACAAGCGATTGAAAATATTATTATTAAAGCCTGTGCTAAGAATAAAAATGCAAGATATGCTAGTGCTGATAAAATGTTAGAAGATTTAAATAATGCCTTAACTAACAATAAGACTAATATCAGTAGAATCCAGTTAAAAGATAAAAAAGAGCTAATTAAAAAGAAACGAAAAAATTTCAATATTAAACTATTTCTAATTAGTATTTGTAGTTTTTTACTAATAAGTTGTATCATAATCAGTTTTCTTTATTTAGGTGGATTTTTCACCTCTAATAATCGCAATACGAAGGTTCCTGATATTAGTAATCTAACAGTGCTTGAAGCTGATGATAAGCTTATTTCTTATAATTTATCTATTGATTTATCAGATATTAAAAGAGAACTAACTGAAAATATTCCTAAGGGTAAAATAATTTCTTTTACGCCTAAAGCTGATAGCGAAGTAGAAAAGGGCAGTAAAATTAAAGTCGTTGTATCTGATGGTATTTATAGCATAATGAAGGATTATCGTAATCAAGATTTTAAAACTGTTAGTGATAGTATTAAATTAGAATATCCAAATTTACACATCTTATCTGAGGCTAAAGAAAATGACCAGGTCAAAGCAGGTCAGGTCTTTGCCCAAGAATTAATTGAAGCAGGAAGTCATTTTGATCCTAGTACTCCTAGTCAAATTAAATTAATTTACCGTCCATATGATTCCATCATTATCCCCCTAAGTCTTAAAACCTTAAATATTTATGATGCTAAAGCATTCTTAGAGGAGAAGGGTTTTAAAGTCAGTCTTGAAAGACTTGATGATGCTAAATTTAGTCCTGAAGAAAAAGAAAAATTAATTCGTGATCAAGTTGTTAATACAAATCCTGAATTTGGATCTTCATATATTCAGGATGATGAACAAAAAACAATCACTCTTTATTACTATTAATGAAAGCAATAGTTTCAAGAATCGCTAAAAATCGAGTTAATCTTTTATGGGATCAAAAAAATATCAGTGCGATTTTAAGTGGAAAACTTCTAAGGACTAATAAATTAATATTAGGGGATATTGTCGAGTTTAAAAATGAACATAATCAAAATATTATTACGAATATTTATAAAAGAAAAAATGAACTAATTAGACCAAGAGTAGCTAATATTGATCAAATTTTTATCATCATGTCTATTAAAAAACCTGACTTTGATCATAATTTAGTTTCAAGATTAATCATTTTCTTTCAGTACTATAAGCTAGATCCGATTATTCTTATGTCTAAAATTGATTTAGCTAGTAATGCAGAAATAGATGATATAATTAAAATTTATGAAAAAAATAAAATTAAGGTTTACCTTACTCTAAGGATGATATTAATCCTTTAAAAGCTCTTTTTAAAGATAAAATATCAATTCTTTGTGGGCAATCAGGGGTTGGTAAATCATCCCTAATTAATGCGATTGATCCTAATTTAAATTTAAAAACAAATGATATTTCTAATGCTTTAAGTAGGGGTAAGCACACTACTACACATAATGAGCTTTATGAATTAGCTGGTGGTTTAATTGGTGATACACCTGGTTTTAGTTCAATTGATATCTTTAATTTAGATATTAATAAGGTTGCTCATGAGCTTAATTTTATCAAGGATTTTGCCTTAGAGTGCAAATTTAATGATTGTAAACATGATAAGGAAATTGATTGTAATGTTAAAAAAGCACTTAAGGCTAATAGGTTCGCAAAACCTTTATATGATAATTATCTTTATTTATTAAAAGGAGGAAAGAAAAATGTTTAAAATACTACCATCTGTTTTAGCCTTGGATTTTAAAGATAGCAAAAAATATTTAGACTTAATTAAGGAAAATGCAGAAATTATTCATTTTGATGTAATGGACGGTCATTTCGTTTCTAATATTTCCTTTGGACCTTCGATCATGAGTGATTTTAAGAAGGCTACGGGCTGTCTTATGGATGTCCATATTATGGTAACTAATCCTGAAAGAGTCTTAGAATATTTCAGTAATGATAAACCAGATATCCTTACATTTCACTATGAAACTCTGAATAATGCTGATGAAATTATTGATCTTGTAAATAAAATTAAAGAAAAAGGAATTAAAGCTGGAATATCAATTAAACCTGATACTGATGTTAGGGTTTTGGATGAGATGCTTAAAATATTTGATTTAATTTTAATAATGTCAGTTGAACCTGGAAGAGGTGGTCAGGCATTTATTGAAGATTCAATAAGTAAAATTGAATATTTAGCTAGAAAGAAAAAAGAGAATAATTATAATTATATAATTGAAGTTGATGGCGGTATTAATGATAAAACCATAGCTAAGGTGATTAATGCTGGAGCTGAGTATATTGTTGTAGGTTCTTATTTATTTAAAGATGATTTTACTGATCGTTATCAGAAACTATTACAAATGAATTAATATTCCACTATTAATTTAGTATAATTATGTTAATGAATAATATTCTTTTAGTTTATAAAGAAAAGGGAATGACATCCTTTGATGTTATTAGAGAACTTCGTAAATGTTTTAAAATTAAGGCTATCGGTCATTGTGGAACCCTTGATCCAAATGCTGAAGGTCTTTTAATTGTTTTATTAGGTAAGGCAACTAAACTTAGTCAATTTATCATTGATGATCATAAGGAATATCTTGCGAAAGTAAAATTAGGTATTATGACGGATAGTTTAGATATTGATGGTAAAATCATTAAAGAAGCAAAACAAGAGATCAGTTTAGATGATTTAAAAGAGCTTTTAGCTAAATTTAAAGGTAGGCTAATCCAAAAACCACCTATCATTTCAGCGATTAAAATAAAGGGTAAAAAGCTTTATGAATATCATCGTGAAAATAAGGAAATTAAGATTCCTGATAGGGAAGTTTATGTCTATCATAATGAACTAATAACTTATGATAAAAATGAATTTAGTTTTAAAACTAAGGTATCTAAGGGTACTTATATCCGTTCTTTAGTTAGGGATATGTTAGAAGCAAAGAATAAATTTGGTATTTTAAGTGATCTTTTACGCATTAGTCAAGGACCTCATAATATTAATAAGGCCTATCGCTTAGATGATATTCGAAAAGGGAATTTTAAATTACTAGATCCCTTAGAATTTATGAAGGAATATTATCATGAATATATCACTAATAAACCGGATGATATTTATAATGGTAAAAAAATTAAAATCAATAGTAATCATCAAAGATTGATTATCAGTAATGATAATAAGTTGATTGCTATTTATGAAAAAGATGGAGAATATTACCGATCGCTTAGGGGGTTATTTTGAAAATAATTGAAGTTGATTTACAAAAAGAAATAAATATTGATGATGAAATAATTGCTTGTATTGGCTATTTTGATGGCCTTCATAAAGGGCATCAGAATCTAATTTATAAGGTTTTTAATCTAGCTAAGGCAAATAATACTAAAAAAGCGCTTATTTCCTTTGATATCGATCCCTTATCAGTAATACTTAATAAGCGTATTCGTAATATTCAGTCTCTTGATACTAGAATTAAGATGTTAGAGAGTATGAATTTTGATTATTTTATAATTCTTAAATTTAATGAAATGATGATGAATTTAAGCCATCAAGAATTTCATGCTAGAATTTTAGACAAATTAAATATCAAAGAATTAGTCTTAGGTTTTGATTTTCATTATGGTAAAAATGCTTTAGGAGACAAGGATACCCTTACTTCAGCCGGTTATAAAATTCATGTAATTGATGAAATTACCTATGCTAATAAAAAAATATCATCAACTAGAATTAAAATGGAACTTGAAAATGGTAATATTGATTTAGTAAATAAATTATTGGGTTATAATTACTTTATCAGCTCAAAGGTTATAGAGGGTAATAAATTAGGTCGAAGCATTAAGTTTCCAACCATCAATCTTGAAATTGATCATGCTATTATTAAGCTTAAAAATGCTGTTTATTTTGGTTATGCTATTTATCATAATAAGAAGTATGATGCGATGATTAATATTGGCACTAATCCAACTATTGATGATGGTAAGGAAATTAAAATTGAAGCTCATTTATTAGGTTTTAATGATGAAATTTATGGTTCAATGGTAGATTTATATTTCCTTAAAAAACATCGTGATGAAATTAAATTTAATAGTTTAAATGAATTAAAAATACAGCTTAATAAAGACTTATTAGCACTCAAGGAATTTATTGAAAATTAAATTTAGGTTATAATTATATTAGAGGTGATTTATGAGTAATGAATATATTAATTTAGCAGAATCAAGTGAAGATGGTACGCTAGCGATTAATTCTCACATTTTAAGGGAAATCGCTTATTATTCAATTTCAAGAATTAAAGATATCGAAGCATATAAAAAATCAATTGATTGTGTCGGACTTAAAATACGTAAAGATGAGATATACCTTAGTATTGATGTTAATGTAAATCGTAATATTAATACTGCAACTGTGTGCGAACAATTACAAAATAAAATATATATCAATATTTTTCAAAATTGTAATATTAAAGTTAAAGAGATCAATATAAACGTACGTGGTTATACTATGGAGAGGGATTAATAATAATTCCTTTTAATTATGAATAAATTAAGAATAGTTTTTATGGGCACGCCTGATTTTGCGGCTACCGTATTAGAATCATTAATAATTAATAATTATAATATTGTTTTAGCTGTAACTAAAAAAGATGCCCTAGTAGGAAGAAAAAAAGAATTACAATCTTCAAGTGTTAAAAACTTAGCTTTAAAATATCATATTGAAGTTTTTGAGCCAACTAATATCAAATTAGAATATCAGAAAATTTTAGATGCTAAACCTGATTTGATTATCACCTGTGCCTATGGTCAAATAATTCCTAAAATTATTTTAGATTACCCTAAATACCGCTGTATTAATATTCATGGCTCTTTACTACCCAAGTATCGTGGAGCTGCACCTATTCAACGAGCAATCGAAGATAACCTTAAAAAAACTGGTATCACCATTATGTATATGGAAGAAAAAATGGATGCAGGGGACATGTTGTTTAAAAAGGAAATAAAGATCGAAGATGATGATACCACTACCACGCTCTTTAATAAAATGGCATTATTAAGCGCTGAGGCAATTATTGAATTCCTACCTAAATTCCTTAATGGTGATTTCAAAGCTCAAAAACAGGATGAAAGTGAAGTTAGTTTTGCTAAAATGATTAAAAAAGCAGATGAGTATTTAAATTTCAATCAAAAGGTCGATAAAGTTTATGCAAAATATCGCTCACTAACACTTATTCCTGGTGCCTATGCTACAATTGATAATTATGATATTAAATTTTATGAGGCCTTTATTGAAAAAAATGATAATAGCAGTCCTGGTCTTTTTTATGGTTTAGTTAAGGATGCTATTAAAATAGGTTGTCTTGATGGATTTATCTATTTCAAAAGAGTTAAACTTAGTGGTAAAAAAGAAATGGATGCTAGATCATTTTATAATGGTCTAGGACAAAAATTAGTTAATAAGAGATTTGAGATAAAATGAACAAAGATAAAATAAGAAACTTTTCAATCATTGCACATATTGATCATGGTAAATCAACTCTTGCTGATCGTATTATTGAATTAACTGAAACAGTATCTAAAAGAGAAATGCAGGATCAATTGCTGGATTCCTTAGAACTTGAAAGAGAAAGAGGAATCACGATTAAACTTAATCTTGTGCAGTTTAAATATAAGGATTATACCTTTCACTTAATTGATACACCAGGTCATGTTGATTTTACCTACGAGGTATCAAGATCATTAGCCGCTTGTGATGGAGCGGTTTTAGTCGTTGATGCAGCTCAAGGAATCGAGGCACAGACCCTTGCTAATGTTTATTTAGCAATGGATAATAATTTAGAAATCTTACCAGTAATTAATAAAATCGATTTACCCAATGCTGATATTGAAAGGGTTAAAAAAGAAATAGAAGAAGTAATCGGTCTTGATGCTAGTGATATCCCTTTAATATCAGCTAAAAATGGCATCAATATCGATCAGGTTTTAGATCAGATTATTGAAAAATTACCTTCACCAAAGGGTGATGATAATAATCCTTTACAAGCCTTGGTTTTAGATTCTTACTATGACTCTTATAAGGGAGTAATTGTCTTTGCTTGTATTAAGGAAGGGGTTATTAAAGTTGGTGATGAAATCTGTTTTATGGCTAGTAAAGCTAAATATCAAGTAGTTGAACTAGGTATTAAAACACCAAAAGAAATTAAAAAAGATAAGTTAGTAGCTGGAGAAGTTGGTTATATTGTTGCTGCTATTAAATCAATTAAGGATATTCATATTGGTGATACCATCACTCATGTTAATAACCCTGCAAGCGAAGCTTTAGCGGGGTATAAGAAAATGCAATCAATGGTATATTGCGGTTTATATCCTACTGATAATGCAAAATATAACGATTTAAAAGATGCCTTAGAAAAATTAGCCTTAAATGATTCTTCACTTAGTTATGAACCAGAAAGTTCTAAAGCACTAGGTTTTGGTTTTCGCTTAGGCTTTTTAGGGATGTTACATATGGATGTCATCCAAGAAAG
>JAEWGY010000012.1 GCA_023388035.1 Bacillota bacterium
TAATACAAAAAATCACTATTGGGGAACTTTATGTATGTTAACCTATAAATTTATTCCCCAAATATAAGGGCATCTACTAAAAAGTAGGTGCTTTTTGATAAAAAAATTAGGAGGAAATGAAATGGGAATAATAAGTGGTTTATTTAAAGCAGAGATAAGCCTACAAATAGAACGAATGGAAGTGCATATAGTTTCCTTATGGGTGGTTTAACATCAGGAAGAAGAGTGGATGAACGCTTAGCTCAATTGATCTATTTAAAGTACTTATGTGATCTACTGTTTTTACAAGTAATATTTCGTTTAATAAATACCATAGATATAAGATAATGATTAAATGATAACTAAAGCTATATTAGATAAGATTCTTCATTACTCATATTTATTTAATATCATAGATTCATAATATAAGATAAAAGATGAATTAAATCCTAAAAACTTAAGAACACTTAATGGAAACAAATTGGGTAAATTGTTTTGAATTTTATAACTCTATCATCTATTTATGGAAAATCATATCATCAATTCGTCACTTATCCAAAGACTGGTGAAAAGAACCCTTATATATTATTGTTTCATTTAAATTTCAGTTTTAATTTTTTTCGCAATATACGCTAGCAATTGTCTTTATCACTTATTTTAAGATCATTGCTAAACGCTTAATCATTATAGTGTTTAGTCTTTTTTGTTTATAATATTGATAATGGAAAAATTTAAATTAAAAGCTGATTTCAATTTAATGGCTGATCAGATAAGTGCCTGTGAGAGTTTAGTAAAGGGTATTAAAGAAAATAAAAGAGTGCAAGTACTACTAGGAGCTACTGGTACAGGTAAGACCTTTACTATAGCTAATGTCATTGCAAGAGTGAATAAACCAGCATTGATTTTTGCTCATAATAAAACCTTAGCAGGACAATTATATAGTGAATTTAAGGAGCTTTTTCCTGAGAATCATGTTGAATATTTCGTATCTAATTTTGATTACTACCAACCCGAAGCCTACATTCCTAAATCGGATACTTATATTGAAAAATCTTCACAGACTAATGATGAGTTAGATATGCTTAGAATGGCAGCTTATAATGCTGCTTTAAGACATAGGGATACTATTATTATTGCTTCAGTAGCTTGTATATATGGTTCAGGTGATCCAGAAAGTTATGAAAACATGTTTTTCTCAATTAAAGTAGGTCAAATCTTTCCCCGAAATGACTTTCTTAAAAGATTAGTTGAACTACAATATCATCGAAATGATCTTGATAGTATTAGAGGTAGTTTTAAGGTTAGGGGTGATAGTGTTGAAATATTCTTAGGACATCGTGATGATTTATTACTAAGGGTAGAATTTTTTGATGATGAAATTGAAAGAATTTTAGAAATAGAACCTACTAGTAAAAAGATTAAAAATGCTTATAAATTATATAATATCTTTCCAGCTCAAGCCTATAGTAGGGAGAAAAAAGATATTCTTAGAGCCTGTGATGATATCGAAAAGGAACTAGCACAAAGACTTGAGTATTTTAAAGAAAATAATTTATTAGTTGAATATGAAAGATTAAAGAATAAAACTAATTATGATTTAGAAACCTTAAGAGAGGTAGGTTATTGTCAGGGCATTGAAAATTATTCAATGCATATTGATAATCGTAAACCAGGTGAAAGACCATATAATCTATTTGATTATTTTAAGAATGATTTTTTACTAATTGTTGATGAATCGCATCAATCTTTACCACAAATAAGGGCGATGTATGGTGGTGATCGTTCACGTAAGGAAACCCTTGTGAAATATGGTTTCCGTCTTCCTAGTGCCTTAGAAAATCGACCAATGCGATTTGAAGAATTTGAAGAAATATATCCTAATGCCATCTTTATTTCTGCCACCCCTGGTGATTATGAACTAAATTTAGTGAATAATAAGGTAATCGAACAAATTATTAGACCTACTGGACTAGTTGATCCAACCATTGAAGTTCGATCTAGTAAAAATCAAATCAGTGATTTATTTATAGAATTAGATAAACAGATTGCGATTAAAGAAAGAGTTTTAATCACTGTCGCAACAGTAAATATGGCTAAGCAATTAGTTAATGAACTGCAAAAGTTTAATTATAAGGCAATCTATTTACACCATGAAGATAAGACCTTAGAAAGGATTGAAAAGGTTAATGATTTAAGAAGGGGTAAATATGATATTTTAGTTGGTATTAATCTTTTAAGAGAAGGCCTTGATATTCCAGAGGTTTCACTTGTATGTATTATGGATGCAGATTATGAAGGATTTTTAAGATCAACAAGATCCTTAATTCAGATTATTGGAAGAGCAGCTAGAAATAAAAATGGTAGGGTTATTATGTATGCTGATAAGATTAGTGATTCAATGCAAGAAGCAATAGACGAAACCAATCGTCGTCGTAAAATTCAATTAGCCTATAATGAGAAGCATAATATAATTCCTAAATCAGTAAGTAAACCAATTAGAGAGAATATTCATTCAAAGGAGAGTAAAAGAGAACTTGAGCTTTATCGTAAAACTAAGGATAAAAAAGCTTTAAGTGAATTAATTAAGGATTTAGAGAAAGAAATGAAGGAAGCAGCAAGTCAAATGGACTTTGAAAGAGCTATTGAATTAAGAGATATTATTCATGAACTTAAGGCTTCTTAATATGTTAGAATATTAACAGAGGTAAATATGAACATAGAGGAACTTAAAAAACATTCTATAAATATTCGTCGTAATATTATTAAAATGGTCAGTAGTGCTAAAAGTGGTCATCCTGGTGGATCATTAAGTGCTACTGATATATTAACTGTATTATTCTTCGAAAAGATGAATATCAATAAAGAAAATGCTAATTCTAATAAAAGAGACCGTTTTGTCTTAAGTAAGGGTCATGCTTCACCAGTTCTATATGCAACCTTATTTGAGAAAGGTATAATAAATGAGGATTTAAGCACTTTTAGACAACTTAATTCTAATTTACAGGGTCATCCTAGTATGCATAAATTACCAGGCATTGACATGTCTACTGGATCTTTAGGTCAAGGTATCTCTACAGCTGTAGGAATGGCTATTGCGAATAAACTTGATAATAACGATCATAAAGTTTATGCTTTAATTGGTGATGGTGAATCTCAAGAGGGTTTAGTTTGGGAAGCATTAATGGCTGCCAGTCATTTTAAATTAAATAATCTTTGTATTATTCTTGATTTCAATCATCTTCAAATAGATGGTGAGATTGAAAAGGTTATGAATCCTACTCCTTTTGATGAAAAATTCAGGGCTTTTGGTTTAAATGTTAAGATTATAGATGGTCATAATTATGAAGAAATTAGTGAAACATTTGATGAATTTATTAATAACAATTTAGACAAACCAACAATTATTATCGCTAATACTATAAAAGGTAAGGGAGTATCTTTTATGGAAAATAAATACGAATGGCATGGAAGTAGTCCTAATGAGGAAGAAACTAAGTTAGCATTAAGTGAATTATGTTTAAAGGAGAATAGCTAGATGGCACAAGAATTAAGAAATGCTTATGGTTTAAGTTTAGCTAAACTTGTTAAGGAAAATGACAAGATCATTGTATTAGATGCTGATCTTACTAAATCAACTAAAACAATTGAAGCTAAGAAAATAGACCCTAATAGACATATTAATGCTGGAATTGCTGAATGCAATATGATGGGAATGGCTGCAGGTCTTGCAGCGAGTGATAAAATTGTTTTCGCTTCTTCTTTTGCGATGTTTGCAAGTGGCAGAGCCTATGAAATTATCAGAAATAGTATCTGTTATCCTAATCTTAATGTTAAAATAGCGGCTACCCACGCTGGATTATGTGTAGGTGAGGATGGTGCATCACATCAATGTATTGAAGATATTGCTTTAATGAGGGCTATTCCTAATATGCAGGTTTTTGTACCTAGTGATCAATATATGTGCGCTAAATTAATTGAATATGTAAGTAGCATTAAAGGACCTTGTTATATCAGGATGGGTAGAGGTAAGGTTGATGATATTTATGATGAAAATACTAATTTTGATTTCACTAAAGTAAATGTTGTAAGAAAAGGAGCTAAAGTATTAATCTTTGCCTGTGGCTTAATGGTACAAGAAGCACTTAAAGCAAGCACTTTACTTGAAAAGGAAGGTATAAATCCTACGATTGTGGATGTATGTAGTATCAAGCCTATTGATGCTAAGGGTATAATTAACCTAGCTAGTGAGCATGATTATATTTTCACCTTAGAGGAGCATAATATCTATGGTGGCTTATTCTCTGCTATTAGTGAGGTATTAAGTGCTAATTTACCTAAAAAAATTAAAGCCTTAGCTGTTAATGATGTTTTTGGTGAAAGTGGTAAAATGCTTGATGTTTTAAAAAAATATCAAATGCATTATGAGGATGTTTATAAATTAATTAAAGAAGAAATAGGATGCTAAGCATCCTATTTACTTTACTAATTAGTTAAATTATGTTTTAATCTTAAGGTATGTATAAATATATAAATGGCGGTGATTTTAAATCTAAGCTTAAACGTTATTATGAAAAAAATGAGATTGATATAGAAAAAATTCACCAAAAAACTGATTATAATTTTGATTTAGAAATTATTGATAAGATAATTTTTAAAATCTTACAAGCAAGATTTAATCAGCATAAAATTCTGATTGTAGGTGATTATGATTGCGATGGTATCATTTCGACAGTGATGATAAAAGCTATTTTAGATTTTCATAATATTAATTATGAGTATCAAATTCCTAATCGAAATACAGAGGGTTATGGCATAAATGAGCGCATAGTTGATTATGCGATAAATAATAATTTTAAAATAGTCATAACAATTGATAATGGTATTAATGCTTTAAATGAAATTGAAAGACTTAAACAGCATAATATTTTTACAATCATCATTGATCATCATCGCTATGAAATACCAGCAGCTGCTAATTTAATTATGCACTCCTTTAATTTAGATGATAAGGGAAGTTTTAATAATTTATGTGCTAGTGCCCTATGTTATTTAATTATTAGGAAGGTTTTAGATAAGGATTTACTTGCTTATTATAAAACGCTTTGCGCTATCGCTTTAATCGCCGATCAAATGCAAATTGATAATTTAACTCATCTATTAATAAAAGAAGGTTTAAAAGAACTTAATATACATAAAGATAATAGAATAACTAGTTTTCTAGATAAAAGAAAACTTGATGAACAAAACCTTGCCTTTTATCTAATTCCTGCGCTTAATGCTATTAGCAGGATGAACTATGATCTTAATATTGCGATTGATTATTTAGCTGGTTCCTATAATGAAGAATTATTTAATAAAATTTGTGCTATTAATAATGAAAGAAAAAAGCTAAGTGATCATTTTTATAGTGAAGCATTAAAGAAATTATCACAAGAGAAAATTGAATTAATTCATTTAAAAGATTGTCCTTTGGGTATAGCTGGTATAATTGCAGGTAGAATTAGCAGTGAATTTAAAAAACCCAGCATTGTACTAGTTGGTGATAAGTTATTACATGGTAGTGCTAGAAGTGTTAAAGGTTTTGATTTTCATTCATTTCTAAAAGGATTTAAAGAATTTCTTTCAATAGGAGGACATTCCTACGCCTTAGGTCTTAGTATTGATAGCGATAATTTAATGAGTCTTAGGAATTATTTAGATACTGCCATAATTAATGATACTAATTATGAGTACGTTATAACCTTAGCACCTGATGATCTTAATAAAGAAAATTTTGATTATTTAGTTAAATTAAGTCCCTTTGGACAGGGTTATCAAAAACCTAAATTTATTCTATATAATTATCCGATAAGCTCTAAGATAATAATTAATAATAAGTATCCAAAATGGCTTTTAAATGGCTTTTTAGAAGTAATCAGCTTTAATACCCAGCATAAAGATAAAAGCATTAAAGGTTTTATTGGTGATGTTAGTTGGGATAAAAAGTTTTCAATGATTTGTAAAGATATAATTTAAGGAGGAAATAAAATGAATTATAAGGATTATGTTGCTGATGTTAAGAATTTCCCTAAAGAAGGTATCTTATTTAGAGATATCACCCCATTAATGAAT
>JAEWGY010000073.1 GCA_023388035.1 Bacillota bacterium
ATTTCAATTTGATAAGAAAGTTGATATTCCTTATTTTCAGCTAAATTAATAATATCAGGAAAATTCTTATATTCGACGCCACTAAGATTTCTAGGATACGCTAGCCATGGTTCAATACAAACAAAATTACTTGCTAGAGGCTTCCATAAGGCTAAATATTTAAAATTATCAAAAGTAATTTTAATTTTCCTATTATCATCATTTAAGTAAAGGAATTTTGATTTTGGTTCTTTAAATAAAATCGTCTTATATTTAGCAAATAGTTCATAATTCAGTTTTAAACTGTGATTATTTATTTCTTTTAATTCTTCACTTACTTCAAATTCAATATAAGCCTTCCCCATATCAATTTTAAAAGCTGGATGCAAGCCAAAGCCGAAGGGCATAATTTTAGCATCTTTATTTTTAATTAGATAACTTATAGTTAATTTATTATCTTCTAAAACGTATTTAACTTCTAAATAAAATTTAAATGGATATTGCTCTAAAGTTTCTCTATCAGCTTCTAAATAGAAACTTATGCTTGTGTTATCGTGATTTAATAATTTGAAATTTCTAAGTCTTGCGAAACCATGATTTTTTTGAATATATAATTTTGAATCAAAAATTAATTCATTAGATCCTACTTGAGGAAAAAGAATCGGTGAGTGATAAGACCAATAATTCTTACCATCATGCATATACTCCTTCCCTGATTTTATAAGACTAAATAGCTCTGCTCCTTTTAACTTAAAACTGGCTTTTATTAAATTATTTTCAATAGTATACATTAAGGGTTATTAACCTCTTCTTTACTACCTTCTGAAATATTGGTGCTAGCTTCATTTTCAATAACTGGCTCTGTTTTTTCTTCTTCTTCCTTATTTGGCTCTGGAATAGTCACTTCAGGATTTGGTTCTGGAGTAATCACTTCAGGAATATCTTCTTTAGTTTCTTCTACTGGTTTTGGATCATTTTCAGTTTCCTTTTCTTTAACATCACTATTTGAGATAACTTTAGTAATAATTAGATTAATATTATAACTATTATTTTCGGCACTATAATTAACATCATAACTACTTATAATATCACCTTCTCCTTCACTAACTTCTTGATAATTAATAATCAGATTATAATTAGCTAATTCATTTCTGACTACATCTAATTTAGTTTTTGAAGCCTTAAGTGAATTTAATTTATTATTGATTTCATCAATTATCTTAGGATCACCCTCAGCAATATTACCACCATCAGACGATGCCATTGCAGTTATACTAATAGATGTAATATTCGCTAGTAAACTTTCTTCCCTAATATCTGAATCAATTGATACTAAGGTATTAGCTTTTTGTGGATTATATGCAGGATCATTTGGTAAGATCCATCTTATATTCAAGGTAATTGATTTTGAATTAGCCCAACTGATAATTTCTTGCAAGCTCATTGAAGATAGATTTGGTACGATATCTGGTAATGATTCATGAATTAATCTTTCATTAAAGACTTCAGTATTTTCAATTCTATAATTATAAAGATAACGATATTCGAATTTAAACCATTTATCCTGATTAATAGAATCAAACTTATCTAGATTTGCGAGGATTAAATCTCTGTTTTCTTTAATTGAACCTTCATATAGTGGATAGCACCATAATGCTCTTTGCATGCCGTAGTTATAGGTATATGAGCTATATCCATATAAGCGATAATTATTAAATTCAATTAAATTAAAACTCGATCCTCCCCAATAATTTTTTATACCTAGCATATAGTTAAGTAAGGAACCCATTTGTTGCAATGATAAATTGGTATTAAAATTATCACCAAGAACATCCAACACTTTTAAAAGCTTATTAACATCACGAATTTCAAACATCTTCTTTAAGATATTTTGAATTACCTGTTGTTGATTTTTTTGACGATCAAAATCACCATTAGGCATAGCGTAACGCTCTCTTGCAAAGGCTAGGGCCTGCTCACCATTAACAAAGTTAAATCCCTTACCAATCCAAGTAGTGTAATGACCTCTGGTTGTACTAGAATTTTGACCAATAAATTCAACAGGTGAATTAATCTCAATTCCACCTATTGCATCAACTAGTTCAACTACACCATCGAAATTAATTTCAGCGTAAAAATCGATATCTAAATCAAATAAATTACTTACACTATCTATCAAACACTGTCTAGAAATACCTCTTGCATGTGTTAATTTATCTTTTTGATTACCACCATAACATGCTATCGGTACAAAGCTATCTCTAGGAACCGATGTCATCGTAACCGATAGACTTTGAGGATTAAAGGTAGTTAAAATAATTGAATCCGCTAATCCACCACCACCAGGTTCAGGTGCAAAACCAATTAATAAAATACTGAAAGGATCAATACTGATATCCTTATTACTAGTTTTAGTATCAACGCTAATTGCTTTATCTAGTTCATGTATAACCTTAAATTTATCAATTATCTTTTCGAAACTACCATTAGCTTTCAGTTGTAAACTAAATGATGAATCAGCAATCGCAACATCGATTTCATGATGTTCTAAGGCTAAAAATAATTCACTATAATTTGAATATTCTTTATAAGTGACATTAAGACC
>JAEWGY010000081.1 GCA_023388035.1 Bacillota bacterium
TCGCAAATAAGATTATGATTAGAAAAATACCGGAATTAATTTTCGAAATTGATGATACTTTAATTAAGGCTAGAAAGATTGAAGAAATTTTAGGAAAACTTAATCAATAAGTATAATAGAATGCAGCGATATGCTGCATTTTTATTTTTGTTTAGTATATAACTATGCCTTATAAGCGTAGTCAAAGGCTTTGCAAAAAAAAAAAAAAGTCTATAATTATTTTATTTATAAAATTAATAAATGGAAATAAATAAATATGGGGGTTATAAAATGGTAAAAATCAGTTCTTTTTATCATCGATATAGCTATAAGCTAATATCGCTTTTTTTAACTTTATTATTAATAATAGTAAGTATACCAATAATACCTAAGGAAATTAAGGCTCTTCAAGGTATTAATTCAATAACCTTAATACCACAGGTATCCATTAATGTAGCTCCAGATACTTATAAGCGTATTGTTGTTGATAGGTCAAATAGTATTAAAAGAAATATCTTTGCTAATGTACCTGAAACAGGTGACCCTGAAAAGATCGAAAAAGCAAAAAGATTTAAAGATTTAAATACCTTTTTAGAAAATGATCAAATAATTTCAAGAAATCTTGGGGTACTTAATAATTCAATTATTGAATACTTTTTGCATGTTAAAGATACTTCTATAGTAGATTCACAAAAAACGCTCGCTAGTTTAACTAAGTACGCAACTGATGGTAATAATACCAAAAAGGCTATAGATGATTTTGTAAGTGATATTAAACTTAAAGCGCAAGAAACCTATGATGGAATTAAACAGGCTTTTAGAGAATTAGGAACTGATAAATATAGTGAAAAGACAAAGAAAACTAATTCAAACTTACAATTAGCTGTTAAATCTTTACCTAAACTTGATGATCCTAATGCATATCATGAAGGTAGAAATGGCTATCGTTTTAGATTAGTTTCGGATAATAATGAAAATAGCTTTAAATATAAAATTGTACAAGGTCAAAATAATGTTCATGAATCAGATAGCCCATTTTTAAACGAAGAGATTACTGATGAATTATTAACTCAAAATGATGTCCCCTTAACCTTAGAAGATAAAGATAAGAATTCATTATTAGTTACTCCGCAAGCAGCTATCGACTTAAGTCCTAATTTATATTTTTATATTCTAAGAATGCTATATAATCAAAAAGGTGCTGATGGTAATCAAAATGAAATAGTAACAATTACCGCAAAAATGAATCTTAAAATAATTGATATTACCATCCCGGTAGAGTACTTATTTGAATCTGAAGATGGTAGTAATTTACCTGATGATTTAAATGAACACTTAGAAACCTTAAAACCAAAAAAGACTGATTATTTATATAATGAAAATATTAGTACTTTTGAAATTAATAATAAAACTTTTCAGTCTAAAGACGGTAGTGAATGGTCATTTGTAGGGTGGAAGCAAGATAATGATGCACCTAATTTAACCGCAGTTAAGGTTCCATCTAAACAAGCTAAAGCCGTTTATAAAATGAAGGGTGATCCAGATGAAAATAATAATAACGCGAATAAATTTATTGGTATCTGGAAACAAATAACACCTCCAACTCCTAGTGCTCCTGCTACGGTGAGCGCTAAGGTTACTAAGCATTATAATAATGGTCCAAAACCTAGTATCAATGTAACTTTATATCAAGATGATGCGATATATAGCGCTCCTAATTATCAAAATACAGTGGAGTTAACTAGTACTAAAACCAGTCATACATTTGAGAATCTTCCTAAATTAAAAGATGATGGAACTGAATATAATTACAGCGTAAGGGAAGATAATGTACCACCAAATTATAGTGCCTCATATAGTCATAAACAAAGCGAAGAAAATGGCATAACTATTTTTGAAACTGAAATTACTAATAATTTTAATATACCTAAAACAGATATTAGTGTAACTAAGAACTGGCTTAATGATAGTGAGGCAGTAAGACCTAATGAAATTACTTTTGTTCTTAAAAAGAATGGAGTAATCGAGCAGGAAGCTAAGGTCAGTGTTAATTCTAATACCACTACTCATGTTTTTAGAGAATTACCTGAACTTGAATTAGATGGTAGTCCAATAAATTATACTGTGGATGAAAAGGAAAGTTTTCCAAATTACGTAAAAGAAATACAAGGTAATGTAATTAATAATACCTACATTGCTCCTAAAGTGAATCTTAAAGTTAAAAAGATATGGTCAGATAATAATAATGAGCATTTAGTACAACCTTCAAGTATAAAGGTTAAACTTGTTCAAAATGGAGTTGAGTTAAAAAGAGAAATTGAATTAAATGCTACTAATAATTGGGAAGCTTCTTTTGATAATTTAGATAAATTAGATCCTAATACTAGTAATAATTATAACTACAGTATTAAAGAATTAGATGTTCCTAAGCAATATAAGGAATCATATCAAAAGGTATCCGAAAATGATAATGAAATAGTCTATAACATCACCAACACTCTTAAAACTACCTCTTATAAGGTAAGTAAGAATTGGAATGATGCTGCTGATAGTAATAATCGCCCAAGTGAAATAAGTATTAAATTATTGCGTAATAATACTGAATATCAAGACTATAAACTAGAAGCTGATAAAAAATGGGAGCTTACTATTAATAATCTATTAAAGGTAGATAATAATGGTAAAGAATACATATATAGCGTTAAGGAAGTTAGTAATGATCCAAGATATGATGTAAGTTATAATGATAATCTAATCATTAACACCTTAAAGACTAGAAATATTAATGTAATTAAAAATTGGAATGATTTAGATAATAGATATAATACAAGACCTAATGAAATAAATATCCAGCTTAAACAAGATAATAATAATTATCTAAGTCCAGTCAAACTAACAAAAGATAACGACTATAAATACACCTTTAATAATCTTCCTAAGTTTAAACAAGATGGCAGCGAGTATACTTATACAATAGAAGAAATTGATAATTTAAATCAGTATACAAGCAGTATTAACTATGATGATCTTATTAATGGTAATATAAATATTACTAATAGTTTAAAACTTACTAGTCTTAAGGTAAGTAAATTATGGGTAGATGAAAGTAATAAATATAATCTAAGACCAGATAGTATCACCATTAATCTTTATAAAGATAATACTAAGCAAAATGAAACCATCATTCTTAATGAAGGTAATAATTATACCGCTAGCTTTAATAACCTACTTAAGGTAGATACTAATGGTAATGAAATTAATTATAGTGCTAATGAAGAAATAATTCCTAATGCCTATACTATGTCTAAGGAAATTAAAGAAAGTACTAATGATAATCCTAAAGAGGTAATTATCACTAATACGCTTAAAACTAAAGATTTTAAGGTTATTAAAGAGTGGCGTGATAATGAAAATGAATATAAATTAAGACCAGATAGCATTAAGATTGAATTAAGACAAAATGGTTTAAAACTTAATGATGAAGTAGAATTAAATACTACTAATAATTTCTCTCATACCTTCACTAAATTACCAATAGTAGATAAGGATAATAGAGCATATACTTATACAGTAGTTGAGACTAGTAAGCTTAATACTTATGATGTAAGCTATGAGAAAGCTAATCTTCCGAGTGGTACTGATTATAAGGTAGTGAATACTTTAAAAACTAAGGATATTACTATCGAAAAAAGATGGGTAGATGATGAAAATCATACTGCTTATAGACCTAAGACATTACAAGTTACGCTACTTCAAAATACTAAAGATTTTAAAACAATCACTCTTAATGAAGATAATCAATATCGTTTAGAAGTAAAAGGTTTACCTAGTGTAGATAGCAGCGGAAATGAGTATAATTATACATTAAGAGAAGATACAAGCTTAAATCAATATACAACTAGTTATAATAACTTTGAAATTATTAATACCCTTAAAACTAAGAATCTTACTGTAAGTAAAATTTGGAATGATTCAAATGATTTATTTAAGGTAAGACCAGAAAGTATTAGAATCCAGCTCAAACAAAATAATGTAGATTATGGATCACCTGTAAGTCTTGAAAAAACCAAGAATTATAGTCATACCTTTAATAAATTACCATTAAAGGATGCTAATGGTGATGATTATACTTATACTGTAGTTGAATTAGATAGGTTAAATCAATATGAATTAACGGATACTATGGTTAGTGAAAATAGTATTAGACTTACTAATTCAATTATTCTTACTAATATTAGTGTTAAGAAAGAATGGCAAGATTATAGTAACAAATATCAGTTAAGACCAAGTGAAGTTAGTGTTAAATTATATCAGGATGATAAGGAAACTAATCAAACAGTTAAACTTAATAATACTAACACTTGGACACATACCTTTAATAATTTACTTAAATTTAATCAAGATGGAAGTTTAATTAATTATGATATTCGCGAAGAGAATCTTAGTCCTTCATATCGCGTAAATAGCGTAAGAAATAATCAAAGTAATTTAATTACCATAACTAATAGTTTAGATACAATTAATTTTAAAGTTATCAAGGAATGGCAGGATTTAGAAGATCGCTATAATATTAGACCTTCTGAAATTGAAATACAATTAAAACAGGATGATAAAGATTTCGGAGCAGTAGTTAAATTAAGTAGAGATACTAATTATGAATATACTTTTATGAATTTACCTAAGACTAATAGTAATGGTAAAGCATTTAAGTATAGTGTAATTGAGAAAACTATTAATCCTTCATACCGTGTTAGCTATAGTGATACTGGTTTAGATGCTGGTATCGATTATAAGATTATTAATAGCTTAGAAACTACCAGTTTAACTATTAACAAGCTTTGGGATGATGATCATGTTAATGATCCATCAAGACCAAGTGAGATTAAGGTAGAACTTTATCGTAATGGTGAAAAATATGATAACTTAAAAACAATCACTGAAGC
>JAEWGY010000037.1 GCA_023388035.1 Bacillota bacterium
ACCCAATACCAGACTATTATCATCTAGTTTTAATTCTAAATTTTTTAATTCGCTTATATCTTTAAATAATAAGATGCGAGAATTAGGTTTCTTTTTAACCGCATAATATTTATTATCAAAAAGAATAGTAACTTCATCATCATTATCACTAAGCATATTCTTAAGTTCAGGAAAGGCAGATAGAATGCGTTCATTTTTTAGTTTAACTTTACTTTTTTCTAATAAATCAGATATATAAATGATTTTATAATCCTTATCATAGATTAAATAACCAACATCAGAATAAGTTAAAGCATATTTAATATTAGCATTTAGATTATTTTCAATTTGCTTATTAGATGAAAAGATTTTCTTTTCAAAAAGATCAAATAAATAAATCACTAATAAAATATTAATTCCCATTAAAAGAATTAAAATTAAAGGTGTACGTAAAAAGATAGTACTAAGAATAATGGCGATTAGAAAAATAATAAAAATAATTAAAATAATAATATTACGAAATTTCTTAGAATCATTCATAAAACCTCACTTGTAGCGATAATTTTTTAAATGTAAACTATTAGCACTATAAATAAAACCACAGAAAAATAAGATAGGTAGTACTATGAAGGGCATTAAGAAGGTCAAAAGATAAATAATAGCTGGATTGAAATACTTTCTACCCTTCATAAGACTGATCATTTGTAATAAATAATAACCATTACGGATTAAAATTAAACATAAAGCATAACTTATAATTTGATAAGCGATACCTAAGGCATTGCTTAATTCTATTTTAGCATTTATTATTATGAAAATAATGGCATTGATAAAAATTATATAAGCTAAATAACATTCCCATTTGGTAAGAAGATAAGATTTAGGATAATCATGTATTTTTAAATAGCGAAAAATAATTAAAGAGAAATTACGAATAATGATTGCTTCAAATAAGGCATTAATAAACATTAAAGCAATAACTAAATAAATCGGCTTAATTAAGGCTGTTAATTCCTGATTAAAATTATAACTATTAATAATCTTAGCAGCTTCTACTATTTCCTTATCAAAAGGGAAGCCAAAAAGTGGCATGATGATAAAGATTGAGAATAATTCATAGATAAAGGTTATTACTAAGATATAAATAAATAAATTAGCTGTTGCCATCTTTTTAAATTTTGCAAGATGAAATAATCTTGCGATTAGCATTGAAAAAGGCAAAGCGAAGATATTAATTAGATCAGAAAAGATAAAACAAATAAAAATCATACTAAATCCTAATAGTAAGGAATAGTCATTTTTCGTTTTATAGATGTAGATTATTTGAATAATAGCGGCTAGGATGATATTAAGGATTCCGAAAAAATCAGCAAAGAAATTGCGATTGATAATTAGAAATACCGCATATAATGCTAGAAACATCGCCGCTAGATTTAAGTCTTTAATCTTTTGGTTCATAATAAAATAAGTCTCAAAAGAGACTTAATTAATCAGCAACATAAGGCAATAAAGCCATTTGACGTGCTCTTTTAATCGCTACCGCTAACATTCTTTGGTGCTTAGCGCTAGTACCAGTGATTCTTCTTGGTGTAATTTTACCATTAGAACCAATGAATTTTTTTAATAATTCTACATCTTTATAATCAATATAATTTATTTTATTCTTAGTGAAATAACAAGATTTCCTAAAACCTACACGTTGTTTTCTGAAAGCCATATTTTCTCCTTTCTAATACCAAGGTAAATCATCATCAGCAATTTCAAGATCTACCTCATCATTTGTACTGTAATTATTTGTTTGAGCGTAGTTAGTATTTTGATTAAAATTATTCATCTGTTCACCATTATAATTATTATTGTTAGATGAATAAGTTCCTGCACTACTGTTACTTCTATTATCTAAAAATTGCACCGAATTACAAGCTACGGTAGTGGTATAAACCATTTGTCCATTTTTCTCATAACTACCAGTATTAATTGATCCATCTACAGCAATAAGTGCTCCTTTTTTAATAAAGCGACCAAGATTTTCTGCAGTCTTACCAAAACATACACAGCTAATAAAATCAGTTACATCTTTTTCACCTCTTCTATTAACTGCTAAGGTAAAGCGACAAATAGGTAAATTATTGCTAGACATTCTAATTTCTGGATCTTTGGTAATTCGACCAATTAAGATAACTTTATTAATCATTATAACCTCTCTTTTAAGTTAATAATATTGTATCTAATGATATCATGATTAATACGCATTAAACGTTCAAATTCATTTAAGGCAGTAACATCAGCACTGAATTCAGTAATTACATAATAAGCCTTAGTAAGATCTTTAATTTCATAAGCAAGATCTTTAAGACCCCATTCTGTAACCTTATCGATTGTTCCATTATTATTAGTAATAATTTCATGCATAGTTGTAATTAATTCTGCACGTTTTTCTTCACTAATGTTGGGATTAATCATGTACATTATTTCGTACTTGTTCATATTTTTCCTCCTTTTGGTCTATACGGTCTATTACTAGACAAGGAATAGTTATCCTATTCTTCAGTATTCTAGCAGATTTATCTTTATTTGTAAATCTTAGCATTATTAAATCATCTGATGAATTAAAGTATTTTTTCTTAATTATTTTTAAAATATTTTTTTGGCAGATTAAATAAGTTCTGTTATAATAAGGTAAAATTAAATGTAAGCAGTTTATTTTTATTCTTTATAAACTGTAAATAGATAAGAGGAATTTATGAAATTATTTAAAAAAATTTTAATCACTTCTCTATTATTACTTTTAATTTGTTCTTGTGCTAGTAAGAAAACTAAGCGAATTATTAGGGTTGCTCATAATCAAGCTAATGTTCATCCTACTAATTTAGGTTTTCTAGCTTTTGAGGAATATATTGAAAGTAAATTAGGAGACAAGTATGATGTTAAGGTTTATCCTAGTGAATTATTAGGATCACAAAATCATATGGTACAACTAACCCAAACAGGTGCCATTGACATCTGTGTAGCATCTAATGCACTACTCGAATCATTTGAAAAGAATTATGAAATCTTTAATCTTCCTTATCTTTTCAAAAATGCTAAGCATTATCATGCGAGTATGAATGATCCACTAATCACTGCAGATTTATTTGAGGCTACTAAAAAATCAGGCTTTAAAACTGTTACTTGGTTTGATGCTGGAACTAGAAGTTTTTATACTGTCAAAAAACCAATTCACAGTCCTGATGATCTTAAAGGATTAAAAATTAGAGTCCAACAATCTCCTACTACCATCAGAATGATGGAACTACTAGGAGCTTCAGCTACACCATTGGGTTTTGGTGAAGTATATACTGCTTTACAAGCTGGAATTATTGATGGAGCTGAAAATAATGAATTAGCACTAAGAGATAATGGTCATGGTGATATTGCGAAATACTATTCTTATGATATGCATCAAATGGTTCCGGATATTGTTATAGCTAATGCAGCCTTTCTTGATAATTTAAGCGAAAAAGAAGTTGCTATCTTTAAAGAAGGTTTTGAAATCGCGAAGAAAGTTCAAAACGAAGAATGGAATAAGGCCGTACTTGATTCAAAGGATAAGGCTTTAAATTCACAGGGCGTAGAATTCATTGAAATCGATCAAACACCATTTCAAAATGCAGTCCTACCATTACATCAGGAAGTATTAGATAAGAATCCTGAAATTAAAGATATGTATGAACGTATCATCGCTAAGGCTAAGGAGTATTAATATGCTAAAATTTAGAAAAATCTTAGATCAGATAGTTTGTTTCCTTTGTGCTAGTCTTTTTGCTTTAATGACTATCTTAGTAGTCTATCAGGTAGTAGCTAGATATATTCTAAGCTCACCTAGTACCTGGTCAGAGGAATTAGTATCTTATATCTTTGCATGGATGGGTTTACTGGCAGTTTCTTATGGTTTTGGTCATTATGAACATATGTCAATTCCGATCTTAAGTGAGAAACTTAAAGGTAAAAAAGCTTTAATTTTAAAATTAGTAGGTGAAATTATTTGTATCTCCTTTATTATTCTTGTAATGATTTATGGTGGTTATAAATTCAGTCAACTTGGTTTTGGTCAAGTTACTGCTTCTTTAGGAATTAAAATAGGCTATATGTATGCAGTAATTCCTGTAGCTGGTATTTTCAGTTTAATCTACTGCTTACTTAACATAGCTGATATCCTTAAAGGATTAAAGGATTAGGAGGATTTATGGCTTTAATTGCATTACTGATTATTTTAATTATTCTCGCAATCATCTTAATCTTAGGTTTCCCTATTGCGATTGCGATTGCTCTTTCTTCAATAACTTCAATTTTACCTACCCTTGATCCTAGTATCACCATGGTAACTGCAGCTCAAAGAATTTTTGCCGGTATGTCAAATTTTACTTTGATTGCTATTCCCTTCTTTATTCTAGCTGGTAATATAATGAATCAAGGTGGTATTGCGAAAAGATTAGTGGACTTTGCGTTAGCTATCGTTGGTAAGGTTCCAGGATCTTTAATCCATACCAATATTGTTGCGAATGCCTTTTTTGGTGCTATCTCAGGATCAGCTGCTGCGGCTGCTGCGGCTGTTGGTTCAATGGTTAAAGAGCAGGAAGAAAAACTTGGCTATGATATGGATTTTGCTACAGCTTCAAATGGCGCTACAGCTCCTACTGGCTTACTAATTCCACCTTCTAATGCTCTTATTACCTATTCCCTAGTTTCAGGAGGTACCTCAGTTGCTGCTCTATTTATGGCAGGTTATATCCCTGGTATATTATGGTCTATCTTATGTATGATAGCTGCAGCCTTCATGATTAAAAGGAAAGGTTATAAAAGTAACGCTAAATTCTCTTTTACTAATCTAGTTGATAAGACCTTAAAGGCACTACCTGCTCTATCATTAATTTTTATTGTAATAGGTGGTATTGTAGCGGGAATTTTTACCGCAACTGAAGGGTCAGCAATCTGTGTAGCCTACGCCTTAGTTCTTTCAATTATTTATAGAACAATGAGTTTTAAAAAGCTTTACAAGATTCTAATCCAATCAGCAATGATGTCAGGTGTTGTTGTCTTCCTAATCGGTGTATCTAGTATCATGTCTTGGGTAATGGCCTTTCTTGGTATCCCACAAGCTATTTCGGCACTATTATTAAGTATCACTAGTAATCAATATGCTTTATTACTGATTATTAATATTATCTTATTACTAGCTGGTACCTTTATGGATGTTACCCCTGCAATTCTAATCTTCACACCAATATTCTTACCTATTGTGAAAACCTTAGGTATTCACCCTGTACATTTTGGTATCATCCTAGTTTACAATTTATGTATAGGTAATATTACACCACCAGTAGGAAACACCTTATTCGTAGCAATTAAAGTGGGTAATACCACCCTAGCTAAGGTTCTTCCTTATGTACTTAAATATTATCTAGCTATAATCATTGGTTTATTACTAATAACTTACATCCCTAGTATTTCAATGATTTTACCACAGCTTGCAGGACTAATAAAATAAAGCGAAGCATTGCTTCGCTTTTTTATTAGCTATAATTATTAAGCTTCTAAATTTAAATCCTTTAGATATAAAAATGACTAGTTTAACTAGTCATTTTTCTTTAATAAGTAAGCTGCACTAAGGAAACTGATTAAAGCAAATATATTTAAATTATTTGAAATACCAGTATCAGGAAGCTTTGTATTTATATTATTATTTGAATGTATTTCACGATGCGAAGCTAATGTTTTAGCTAATAATTTTTCCATGGCTAGAGCTAAACTATCTAAATGTTTCTTTTCATGTGTTAATTCTCGCTTAACTTCATTTAATAAGTGATCATAGCTAGCTAAAGCTTTATTTAACGATTCACTATCACT
>JAEWGY010000026.1 GCA_023388035.1 Bacillota bacterium
TTAACTCAAATGACCTTTGGTTTCTCAAGAGATGATGCTGGATCATTCTTAAATGATTACTACTCTAAGAACATTTACGATCAAGATCCATTCCAAACAATCGATCAAAATGGAGTTGGTTATTTAGTAAAACTTGCAAGTGAAAATGGTCGTAAGACTAAGAAGAATTTAAAATTAGGAATCTGCGGTGAACATGGCGGCGATCCTGAAACTATTAAATTCTGTCATAATACTGGACTTAATTATGTATCTTGTTCACCATACCGTGTACCAATTGCTAGATTAGCTGCTGCTCAAGCTGCGATTAAAAATCCTCGTAAATAATTATTAAGATAGTTATCACTGATAACTATCTTTTTTAATAAATTATGTTTTAATAATAAAAAATTGTATAATATTAATGCTTTAAAATAGTTAATTTTAATGATAGAATTTTATCTTATCAAATATTTATAAACAGGAGGTATAATGATAAACATTAAAGATGATCCAAATTTAAATATTTTAAACCACTCTTGTGCTCACTTAATGGCTCAAGCAGTTGCGAGAATATATAAAGATGCAAAATTCTGGGTTGGTCCTGTAATTGATGAAGGTTTTTATTACGATATTGATTTAGGTGATGTAGTAATCAAAGAGGAAGATCTTAGTAAAATTGAAAAGGAAATGAAGAAAATTTCTAAGGAAAATAAATTAATTATCCGTAAAGAAATCACTAAGAAAGAAGCCTTAGAACAGTTTAAAGATGATCCATATAAGATTGATTTAATCAATCGTATGGATGAGGAAAATCAGGTAATTTCTACTTATACTCAAGGTGAATTTACCGATCTTTGCAGGGGACCTCATGTAAACAGTACAAAATTAATTAAACATTTTAAATTGATTAAATTTTCAGGTGCTTATTGGAAGGGTGATGCTAAAAATAAGATGCTTCAAAGAATCTATGGAGTATGTTTTGAAAATGAAGAAGATCTTAAAAAACATTTAGAACTCTTAGAGGAGCGTAAAAATCGTGATCACCGTAAATTAGGTAAGGAATTAGGAATTTTTACCTCTAATATTTTAGTAGGACCGGGTTTAAATTTATGGCTTAAAAATGGTTCTATCATCAGAAGATTATTAGAACGTTATATTGTTGATTTAGAAGTTGCTAATGGCTATGATCATGTTTATACTCCTTGCGTTGCATCTAGCGAACTTTATAAAATTTCTGGTCATTGGGATCACTATCAAGATGATATGTTTCCAATAATGAAAATGGATAAGGAAGAATTAGTTTTAAGACCGATGAATTGTCCGCATCATATGCTTCTATTCAAACATGAATTACATTCTTATCGTGATTTACCAATAAGAATTGCTGAATTAGGTTTAGATTTCCGCTATGAGGCTTCAGGTGCACTTTCAGGACTCGAAAGAGTTAGAGGAATGTGTCAAAATGATGCTCACTTATTCCTTAGAAAAGATCAAATTAAAGCTGAATTTAAAAATGTCATCGAAATGATTCTTAAGGTATATAAAGATTTTAATATTACAAATTATGAATTTAGACTTTCTTTAAGAGATAAAGAAAATAAGGAAAAATATTTTGATGATGATCAAATGTGGGATAATGCTGAGGAAGCTTTAAGATCAATACTTACTGAATTAGGTTTAAAATTTTATGAGGCAAAGGGCGAAGCTGCCTTTTATGGTCCTAAGCTTGATGTGCAAGTTAAAACTATTTTAGGTCATGAAATAACCTTATCTACCTGTCAATTAGATTTCTTACTACCTAATAAATTTGAATTAAATTATATTAATGAAAATGGTGAAAAAGAAGTTCCAGTTGTTGTACATCGTGCTATTTTAGGAACTTTTGAAAGGTTTACAGCCTTTATTTTAGAAGAATTTAACGGTGCGATGCCTTTATGGTTAGCGCCAACTCAGATTATGATTATACCGGTGCATCATGAAATCCATAGTGAGTATGCTCATAATATTGCTAAAGAGCTTAAAGCAAAAGGTATTAGAGTGGTGGTTAATGATAAAAATGAAAAATTATCATATCGAGTTAGAGAGGCTAATAGCCTTAAAATTCCAATGCAAATTATTATTGGTGATGGTGAAATGAAAGAAAATAAATTAAGTCTTAGAAGATTTAAATCTTTTAAAACAAGCACTTATAATAAAGAAGAATTGTTTACAATTATCGATGATGAAATCAAAAATAGAATCATCTTTAAAGAAGAAAAGCCTTCATAAGAAGGCTTTTGTTTTGTATTTTATTTTAACATCAAAAAACTTATTAGACAAGTTATGCTAAAAAAATAATTTTAAGGAAATATAATATATTTCCGATTAATTAAAAGCTTGAAAATAATAAATTTATTGTTATAATTTATTTATCGGAGGAAGAAAGAATAATGAAAAAATTATTATTACTTTTATTAGCTGTAAGTATGCTAGTAGCTTGTGGAAAGAAAGAAAATTCTACTTCTACAAAAGCTGATACAAATACAGCTAGTGAACAATTAAAGAAGATTGATAAATTATCATTCCAATTTGTACCTTCAAAGGATGCTGATGTAATTATTTCTGGAACTAAAAATCTACCAGAATTAGTTAAAAAAGGTTTCGAAAAATATGGTTATGAAATTGGTGATATCGAAATCACTGTTGGTAGTAATTATGCTGCAACTGCTGAAGCCTTAGCTGCTGGTACAGTTGATGTAGGTTGGCTTCCTGGTGGTACTTACGCACTTTACAGCCAAGATGTTGATGTAGTATTAACTGCTCAAAGAAATGGTTTAAGTAATGATAGTGAAGACCCTAAAGCTTGGAATGGTGATGCTAATGCTACTACTATGGATGGTCCAATGGTTTCTTACTACCGTTCAATTTTGATTGCTGGACCTACTGAATATGGTAAGAAATTAGCTGAAAAAGTTAATAAGGGTGAAAAATTAACTTGGGAAGAACTAAATGGAGCTAGTTGGGGCGTTGCTAACAACACCAGTTCATCTGGATACATCTATCCAAGTTTATGGTTAAAGAGTAATTACGGTAAAACAATCAAAGATTTAGAAAAAGTTCAAATAGTTGATGGTGGTTATGGCGTTGCTATTGCGAATCTAGCAGCTGAACAAGTTGATATTATTGCTGGTTATGCTGATTTGAGAATTGACTATGCTGATGCATGGAAGTTAGCTACTTCTGAACAAGATAAAACTGGTAAAACTGGTTTAGGTAGAGAAGATTCAATCTGGAATGAAGCAAATGTTATTGCAGTTACTGATAAGATTTATAATGATACTGTTTCTGTTACTAAGAAGAAGGCAGAATTATATAATGATGAATTTAAAGCTGCTCTTCAAAATACTTTAATTGATGTAATCGGAACACCTGAAGGTAAGGAAATATTTGCTGTTTATTCACATAAAGGTTATGCTAAAGCTACCGATGCCGACTATGATGCAGCTAGAGAAGCACTAAAGATTAGTCAAGAATAAATAAGTTCAATTTCAGTTGGTGCTTGTCACCAACTTTTTATTATATAGGAGATAATCATGATTCAATTTAAAAATGCTACTAAGATATATCCAAATGGGGTCGTTGGTTTAAAGAATGTTAATCTTGAAATTAAACAAGGTGAATTTGTGGCGATTATCGGTTTATCAGGAGCTGGTAAGTCAACTTTAATTAGAGCGGTTAATAAAATGCATCCGATCACTAATGGTGAATTAATTGTTGATGGTAAAGATGTTAGTAAGTTAAATGGTAAGGAATTAAGACGTTTTAGAAGAAAAATCGGAATGATCTTTCAATCATTTAATTTAATTACACGTGCTAGTGTTATTAAAAACGTTCTTACTTCTAATGTACCTGATTTACCTTTATGGCGCTCTGTCTTAGGTTTATATACCAAAAAACAAAGTCTTGATGCTTTAGAAACATTAGATAAGGTTGGTATTTTAGATAAGGCTTATACGCGCTGTGATCAATTATCTGGTGGTCAACAACAAAGAGTTGCCTTAGCTAGAACCTTAAATCAAAATCCCAATATTATTTTAGCTGATGAACCAGTTGCTGCTTTAGATCCAATTACAGCAAATGCAGTAATGGATGATTTTAAAAGAATTAATAAGGAATTTAATATTTCGATTCTAATCAATATTCACCATGTTGATTTAGCTTTAAAATATGCAGATAGAGTAATTGGTATTAGAGCTGGTGAAATTGTTTACGATGGTCCAGCTAAAGATGTTGATAAAAGCATTTTAGATCAGATATATTTATCTGATAAGGTAAGTAATAATGAAGTGTAAAACGTTTTTTAAACCGAAAAAAATTTATACCTCTAGCGGTAACTATACACTAAAGCCTATCAGCTTTCTTCCTTTATATATCTTAATAGTGCTTATTATTATTTATTTAAGTATCAGAATAACTAATTTTAGTTTGGGTAAATTCTTTTCGAATATAAATCAATTTGCAGTTATTTTATCAGCGATCTTTAAACCTAATTTAAATTATTTTCCTAATGTTGTTAAACCTTTACTTGATACTATTAAAATGTCAATATTAGGTTCAGTTATCGGTTCGGTTTTAGCTTTACCATTTGCTGTACTTGCTAGTTCAAATATTAATTCTAATAAATTGCTTTTAGCTATCATAAGATTTTTATTCGCTTTAATTAGAACCTTTCCAACTTTAGTAATTGCAGTAGTAGCATCATTAGTATTTGGTCTTGGAACTTTTGCAGGTACCTGTGCGATAGCAATCTTTACCTTTGGTATTGTTGGTAAAATGGTTTATGAAAGTATTGAAACCCTTGATTTAGGAGCTTTTGAAGCTATGATTTCTATCGGTTGTACTAAAACAAGAGCTTTTATTGCTGCAGTTTTACCACAAATATTACCTACTTATTTAAATCACTCACTCTATTGTTTTGAAACTAACGTTCGTGCAGCATCTATTTTAGGTTATGTAGGTGCTGGTGGTTTAGGAATTTTAATTAATGAAAGAATCGGTTGGCGTGATTATAATAGCTTAGGAACTGCGCTATTAACTTTATTTGTAACTGTACTTTTAATCGATTTATTAAGTACCTATCTTAGAAAGAGGTTAAGTTAATGTCAAATATAACTAAATATCTACAAAGATATAACGAAAGACCTAAAAGATTAATAACCTATATTGGTGTTTCTATTATCATCACCGCAATTATTTTATATAGTGCAATAGGTATTGAATATCGTGGTGTAACTAGTAGGGGATCTAATGTTGCTTTTGGTATCATTCATGGTATCTTTAATCCAAATACTGAAATCTTATTTTCTAGTGCAAAAGATGCTGTTCCTTATTTGGTTTTAGAAACAATTGGCATTGCTGTCTTAGGAACTATAATCGGTGCTATCATTTCAGTTCCAATCGCCTTTTTAGGTTCTAATTTATTACCACCTTGGTTATCATATATTTTTAGATCCTTAGTACTAGGAATAAGAACAATCCCATCATTAGTCTGGGCTTTGATCTGGATACGTGTTGTAGGTCCTGGTGCTACCTGTGGTATTATTACTCAGTCAATAACATCCATCGGTATGATCTCAAAGTTATATATAACAGCAATTGAAGATATTGATAAGAATATCTTAGAATCATTAGATGCTGTTGGTTGTAATACTTTTGAAAAAATCCGTTATGGTATTATTCCTCAATTAACCGCAAGTTTTATTTCTGCAGCCATTTATCGTTTTGATATAAATAT
>JAEWGY010000051.1 GCA_023388035.1 Bacillota bacterium
TCACTTAATTCTTCAATAAAATCTACAGCTGATTCAATCTCACTTAATAAGACAATTCTTTCTTTTAAAATTAAAGCGATCTTTTCAATATCATAGTCCTTAGTTATAACTTTTTTAAGGTAGGGTTTAATCAAATCAATATAATCATTTAAAGGCATATTTCTTAAATAAATACCATTAATCCAAGTTAATTTATTAATGTCAAAAATAGCACCTGAGGTATTGATTCGTTTAGGATCAAATTCATTAATAAGCTCTTTAAGACTGAATATTTCCTCTTCACCATTAGGTGACCAACCTAATAAAGCAATATAATTGATAATCGCTTCTGGTAAATAACCTTTAGCAATTAAATCCTCAAAGGAAGCATCACCATTACGTTTTGATAATTTATTACGTTCATCCTTCATAACTGGTGGACAATGAATATATTTTGGTATCTCAAAGCCTAGTGCTTTATAAATTAAATTATACTTTGGTGTTGAAGCAAGATATTCATTACCTCTAACAACATGTGTAATTTTCATTAAATGATCATCAATTACATTAGCAAAATTGTATGTAGGATAACCATCAGATTTTAATAATACCATTTCATCTAAAGTTGCATTATCAACCGTTATTTCACCATAGATTTCATCATAAAAACTGGTAGTTCCATTAGGATCAATATTTTGACGTATAACATATTCTTCATTATTTGCCAGTTTTTGAGCTATTTCTTCCTTACTTAAATTCTTACAAGGATCATTATAAATAAATGATTCACCCTTAGCATTAGCTAATTCACGCGCCTTATTAATCTTCTCCTGACTACAAAAACAATAATGAGCATGACCTAATTCAACAAGTTTATGAGCGTATTCTTTATAGATACCCGATTTCATTCTTTCACTTTGAACATATGGTCCATATTCACCACCAATATCTGGTCCTTCATCGTGTTTTAAACCACACTCTGCTAAGGTTTTATAAATTAAATCAGTCGCTCCATCAATTAATCTTTTTTGATCAGTATCTTCTATTCTTAAAATAAAAACACCATTAGGATCCTTTTTAGCAACTAAATAAGCATAAAGGGCAGTTCTAAGGTTACCTATATGCATATAGCCAGTAGGACTAGGTGCAAATCTTGTACGTATATTCATATTCACCTCGTAAATATTTTAACTTATTTTTAAATAATTTAAAATATGTTAAAATTAATTGTCATGAAAAAATACTTATATAAATTAAGTCCTTCTAAATTATTAGTACTAAGTTTCTTTTCGGTTATTGCAGTTGGTACTTTTTTATTATCACTACCAATTACCAATCAAAAAGAAGTTTTACCATTTATCGATAATTTGTTCACAGCAACCAGTTCAACCTGTGTTACTGGCTTAATAACTACCATCCCAGCTATTCAATATAATTTTTTAGGTCAACTAATCATTCTAATCATGATTCAGATAGGTGGGCTTGGTCTTATGACTTTCATATCCGTTTTTATGCTTTTTGTAAGAGCACGCTTAGATTTTAAACAAAGAATTATGCTTAAAGATAGTTTTAATAAGGATAATTTACAAGATATTCCTAGTTATATTACGATGATTATCAAATATACTTTCTTTTTTGAAATCATCGGTTTTATTATACTATCTTTTATTTTTGTTCCTGAATATGGAATAAGTGGTTATTTTAAAGCCTTATTCGTTGCGATTTCCGCCTTTTGTAATGCTGGAATTGACATTTTAGGAGCTAGTTCACTTCAAATTTATCGCAATAATCTGGTAGTTAATTTAACTGTTGCCTTTTTGATAATTTCTGGTGGTTTAGGTTTTGCCTGTTGGTTTGATTTAAAAAATAACTTAAAATTATTCACTAAATCTAAATTTATTTTTAAAAAATTTGTACATAATCTTAGGGTAAACACTAAATTAGTATTAATAATTACAGCTAGTTTACTTTTAATTGGAACGATAATTATCTTTATTTTTGAATATAATAATAGCTTAAAAGAATTTAATTTCTTTGAAAAAATAATAGCTTCCTTCTTTACTTCAACAACGCTAAGAACAGCTGGATTTAGCACTATTGATTTTAGTATATTGCTTTCGCCAACTAAAATTATAATGATGATTTTTATGCTTATCGGTGGATCACCAGGAGGTTCTGCGGGTGGTATTAAAACCACAACTTTCTTCTTGTTATTATTAATTATTATTTCTGAAATAAAAAATAAGGGAGAGATGACAGTCTTTAATAAGCATATCCATAAAAGAAATTTCATTAAAGCTTACACCATTATTAGTTTTTATATTGTTGTAATCTTCAATTCAATAATCATTGTTAGTTTCACTGATCCACAGATAAAGGTTATTGATTCATTGTTTGAAATAGTGTCTGCTATTTCAACTGTTGGCTTATCAATTGTAAGCTCTCAAAACTTCTCATTAATTGGTAAAATTATAATTATTATTTGTATGTTTATCGGTAGAGTAGGGCCAATTACAATTGCCTATTCACTTCATAAATCAAAACGAAAAGATAATGGTTTACGTTATCCAGCAACGGAAATTATAGTGGGGTAAAATATGTCAAAGAAAACTTTTTTAGTACTCGGCTTAGGAATCTTTGGTTCAACTATAGCTAAACAATTATATAATCATGATCAAGATGTAATAGCAGTCGATAAGGATATGTCTTGTGTTGAAAGGATATCTAATCGTGTTAGTCATGCTGCTGTTTGTGATTTTACTGATATTAATCAGCTTAAAGCCCTAGGAGTCGATAATGTTGATGTAGCGATTATCGGGGTAGGTAGTGAACTTGAGGAATCAGTACTCGCAACCATGAATCTTAAAGAATTAAAAATACCATATATTGTCGCTAAGGCAAGAAATAAGAAATATGCTGAAATTTTATTAAAATTAGGTGTTGATAGGGTGGTTAATCCTGATAAGGAGATTGGTATTAGAACCGCAAAGACACTTTTAGCAAGTAATATTGTTGATCTAATTGAGGTAGATGATTTTTATAATATTGTTGAAATTAAGGTTAATCCTAATTGGGTTGGTAAAAATTTAATTGAATTAGATTTAAGACGTAATTATAATATTAATGTATTAGGGATAAGACCTAGTAAGGATGAGCGTTTAATGTTAAATCTTGATCCTAATGTAGCATTAAAAGAAGATTCACAACTACTAATAATTGCTGATCATGAGATTCTTCAAAAACTTGATAGCATCACTTAAAATTCAATTATGTTATAATTATTCTATGCGAAAAAAGAATTATTTATTTTATTTATTAATAATCATCTCTATAACATGCTTAGATTTATTTAGCAAAAAGTTAATAGCTGATAATTTTAAGCTTTATGAATCAAAAACTATCATTGATAACTTTTTCTATTTAACCTTCGTTTATAATGAAGGGGCTGGTTTTTCGATTTTAAGAGGACAATTTATTTTCTTTTATTTAATCACTATCGGAGTATTAATTTTTCTTGCTTATATTATGTATAAACACAAAGGTTTATTAGCATATAGTGCAGCGATCATCTTCGGTGGTAGCCTTGGAAATTTTATTGAACGATTGTTAAATAAGAGAGTTATTGATATGTTTGAATTTAGATTTTTTAATTATACTTTTCCTATTTTTAACATTTCCGATATTTTTATTTGCCTTGGTGGATTTATGTTAATCCTTTATTTAATCATGGAGGAGATTAATGCTAAAAGAAATTAATTATAACCTTGACAGCAATGAAAGAATTGATAAATATCTAATTACTGAATTAGATTTAAGTCGTACTAAGATTCAAAAATTAATTGATGAAGGAAAAATTTTAGTTAATAATCAAATAATTAAAGCTAATTATAAACTACAAAAGGGTGATGTAATTACTGTCTTAAATATAATCGAAGAAAAGTTTGATAATAATTTAAAAGCTTATAACTTAGATTTGGACATTATTTATGAAGATGAAGATATAATTATCATCAATAAACCTAAGGGTTTAGTTGTGCACCCTGGTGCTGGTAATTTTGATAATACGCTAGTTAATGCCCTTATTGCACATTCAAAAAAATTATCTAGTATCAATGGCGAATATCGTCCTGGCATTGTTCATCGTTTAGATAAGGATACAGCAGGGCTTTTAGTTATAGCTAAAAATGATAAGGCTCATCTTCATATCGCAAATCAATTAAAGGATCGTAGTTGCTCAAGAAAATACTACGCTTTAGTTAAGGGAGTAATTGAAAATAAGCAAATAAGAATTATTGCTCCTATTGCAAGATCAAAGAAGAATCGTCAAAAAATGTGTGTTGCTAGTGGTGGTAAAAATGCTATTACGAATGTGCGTTTAATTAAGTCCTTTGCTGATTTTTCCTTAGTTGAATGTAAATTAGAAACCGGTAGAACTCATCAGATTAGAGTACATATGGCTTATATTAAGCATTCGATTATAAATGATCCCTTATATGGTGATAAAATAATTGATGATAGTGGTCAATATCTTTTTGCTTATCATCTTTCTTTAAATCATCCTACAACAAATAAGCGTATGGAATTTAGTATCGATTTACCAAGCGATTTTAAAGAATATATGATTGAAAACGGAGGTAATAATGCTTTATAAATTACATCTATTACTAAGATATTTTGTAGTTGAACATAATTATATTATTACATCATTTAATGAAGCGAATAAAAATATTTTAAATGATCAAACCATCTGGCTTTTAAATAATAATAAAAAGAAGTATCAAATCATTAGAATTAGTCTTGATGATAAGCAGGTTGATATTATTAGAGATTTAGTTATTGTTAAAGAACTAGCTAAGCAACTTAAAATTTTTAAACCTTCTTTTTTATCAATAA
>JAEWGY010000061.1 GCA_023388035.1 Bacillota bacterium
AACATAAATATTATTATCATTTTGAAAGGTTACACCTGGTCTTAAATCGTTAACTAAAATCATATTTCCTCCAATTTGCTACTATTATTTTAAGTTATATTATAATTTTGTCAAATCTAAGATTAAAATTTTTAATTTAGTAACGCTTCCTAAGTTAAGATTTAGTAGATATTAGATGAATTTATATCTAAATCTTTAATCGATGCTAATTATATTATTTTAATAAGTAATAATTTATCTCACTTAAGTGATTTAAGCCTTAAAAAGTCTTTAGATTTAATAACATTTCATTTAATAAATTATATTTTTTCGATAATATCATAATCAAAATAGGATTCATTCTTAAGTAATATTTTTAATGAATAATTATTTAAATCAATTAAGATCTGGTAATCATCTTTTGTGATTTGATAGTTATCATGCAAATATTCAAATTTTCCTTCCTTAATTAAATTAATGATTATTAATTCATTTTTAAAATCTTCAAGATATAAATCAAATAATTTGAATTGATTTATTTTAGTTTCATATAATTTAATCTTAATCATGTAGTAGTTAGTCAGATTGATCATGATCATCAAAAGGTAGATGCTGATTAAGGCTTTCTTTCGCAATTAAATACTCCTTATTTGAATTTTTACGTTTTGCTATTAAATAGATATAATTATTATCTTTTTTAAAATATAAATCATCCAAATTATTTAAAAACACTTGATAACCGGGGCTTAGAATAAGTCGCTTATTTTTAAAACTTAATTCATAATCTTGATCAGCTATTTTAAGTTTTAAAAAAGAATCATTAAAATCAATTTTACTAGCCCTATTTAATAATCTTCTTAATTGGATCATTCTTAGATCATCAGCGATTAAATTATAATTAATATCTTTATTTTGAATATAAATTATAAGGAAGTTATAAATTAAAGTACTTATTAGAATAAGTATATATAAATATAATAATAGTTCTTCTTTAATGATCGCTCGCTTTATAAAACTGTTCAATTTTTTCATTTAATTCATCACTTTTAAGAGCAATTTTTAATTCAATTTGCTTACTATTTGTTTCAAAATAAAGATAGGAGAAAATAATAATACTAAGTAGTATTAAAGCGATTAAACCATCAAAACTAAGGCTTGCTGATTTTTTCAATATTGCCACTTCCTAAATGAATAACAACTTTACCATTAGTGAATTCAATAGTCCTTGCTAAATTGACATTACCTTTTAAATTTAAATTAATATCCTCATAATTTAGATTTTCTAAAGTTAATAAAGCCTTAGATTGGGTATCTAAATAATCAATTATAAAATTTTCTGTTTCTAATTTAATTATCTTATTAGCTTTAATTGATAGAAAAATAATATTGACAATCATTAAACTGACTATCATTTCTAAAAGTAAAAACGCCTTTTTAATCTGCATATGCTTTTTTATCATTTAAATAAATTTCTTTCCCATTAGGACAGCGTCCTTGTTTTTCCTCAAGATATCCCGCATTTATCAAATCATTAACTGAATATGGAAATTCATCATAATCAAGATGATAAGATAACATCGCTGATTCAACGATCTTTAATTGAACATCGCAGCCCTTATCTTTTACTGAATTTAGTAATTTAGCGATATTCGGTATTGTCAATAAGAAAATTATCGTTATGATGATAATTACAATTATCATTTCCATTAAAGTAAAAGCTTGTTTTTTCAAATTTGGTTAATCACCTCCATTGGTAAAAGCATTAAATAATACATAAAATAAATTAGTAACGCTAGAAATAAATATATTATCACTTTTAAATAAAGCGTAATTTTTTTAATCATTTTAATAAAATTTTGTTTACTAAATTCCAAGTAATCTTTTAAAACTTTTTTATTATCTTTAACTTGATATGATAGTTTTAAATAATTTAATAGTATGGGATCTAGAATTTTTAATGACATGGATTCAATAAAATTTTTACCACTAAGATAGTTTTTATCTATTTTAGTACTAATATAAGAAAGTAGTTTATCATCTTTTAAATTTTTAAATAACTCAATTATATCCTTAGTATTTAAATCGCTATTTAAAGCTATCTGATAATAATTTATAAAGCGATATGATTCGTATTTAACTAAAGGATTATTGCTTATCTTTAAAGCTAGATATTTATAACTGGGTATTAACTTATATTTGTGTAGATAAGAAATTAGAATTAAAACTAATAATAGTGCTATTAATAAGAAATTTAAGATTAATTTAATTATTAGGAATAGATTTCTAAAAAAACTACTTTCTAGCTTAAGATTATCCATTATATTTAGTAAGTTATCAGAAAAAAAGAAAATAAATAGATAAAATAAAATGAAGCTAGAAATGAATAATATTACTGGATATAAACTATTATCAAGGATTAATTTCTTCAGTTTTCTTTTTTCCTCATTTAATTTTAAACTTAATTCTAAAGCATTAGTAAAAGATAAATGCTTAATAAAAACAATAAATATTTTTCTGATGTCTTTTTTTAAATAATCTTTGATTATCGTTTCAATATATTCCCCTTCATTAAGCTTTTTTAAAATAGTATTAATGATTTTTTTATTATCATTATTCAAAATAAGAGATAAACATAAATTTAAGGGATAATTCATCTTTAATAGCATAACAATGAATTCTAAATCATTTAATTTGAATGTGTGCTTTTGGGATTTCAAATTCATTTTTAAAAACTTTTTTATTTTCATCATTGAAATAGCTATCTAATTCTTGCTTACTAGAAATTTGAAAGATGGCTTTCTTATTATTAGTGGGATCAAATACTAATCTTTGATTAATAATGGCTATTAGAAGATTATCTAACTGTTCTTTATTAATTCCTAAATCAATTAATCTTTTAATACAAAACAAAGCATCTTTGGCATGAATGGATGATAGTACTAAATGACCAGTATTAGCTGCTCTTACAGCGGCTTTAGCAGCTTTTTCATCCCTTATTTCACCAATCATTATAATATCGGGATCATGTCTTAATAACTGTTTAATGGCAGCGTTATAATCAAAATTAATATTTTCATTTATTTGTAATTGTAAGAAATTCTTTGATTTAATCTCTATTGGATCTTCGATGCTAATTACTCTTTTATCTTTTATATCATTAAGCAAAGCATAAAGTGAGGTTGTTTTACCAGAGCCGGTAGGACCACAAAATAATATTAAACCTGATCTATTATTTAATAATTTTTTAATTTCATTGATCTTATTTTTTTCATCGCTAAGTTTTGCGAAAATTAAATTACGATTAGAGTTTAAGATTCTAATAACAGCATTGATTTTATTTTGATTATAAAGATAAGCAAAACGTAACGATAATAATTCACCATCTAATTCATAATCGAATTGACCACTTTGAGGTTTAAGTTTATTACCAACATCTAAAGAAGCAATATATTGTAAATAACGGATTAATTTTTGATCAATATCAGGTTCTTCCTTAACTTTATATAGTTTATTAGCAATTCTTAATTCGATAAACACCTTTTTATCTTCAATCAAATGGATATCACTCGCATTATTATTTAAAGCTAATTTTAAGATAGCGCGCAGTCTTTTTTCAATCATATTCTATTTTTATAGAAAAAAGCTTTTATCCTAAAAAAATAATATCCAGTGGATATTATTTTCTTTTTTTAATTTCAATTCCTAATAGTCTTTGAACTTTATTTAATTTCTTATTAGCAAGCTTATTCACAATGATGCTGCTATTTTCAAGAATTGAGTCAATTCGATTAGAATTTATAATTTCATTATAACGATTTTGAATTAATGCGATTTCAGCGCATACTACTCTAGCAACATCTTTTTTAAAATCACCATAACCACTTCCCTTATATTTTGCTTCTATTTCACTAAAACTTAAATCGGTAAGACTGGCCATGATAGTCATTAAATTAGAAATACCTGGTTTATTAATCTTATCATAGTGAATGGAATTATCAGAATCAGTTGTTGCTGACATTATTTTCTTTTCTATTGTTTTAAGATCATCAAGTAAATAAATATTACCCTTATCATTTTCAGATTTTGACATTTTCTTTAAAGGATTATTTAAATTCATGATGCGGGATCCTAATTTTTCAATTAAAGGTTTAGGTACTTTAAAACAATCACCAAAACGATTATTAAAGCGTAAGGCGATATCTCTAGTTAATTCTACATGCTGTTTTTGATCCTCACCTACTGGAATATAATCTGGATCATAAATTAAAATATCTGCTGCCATAAGACATGGGTAAGTATAAAATCCAGCACTTAGATTATTTTCACCCTTAGCTATTTTATCCTTGTATTGAGTCATTCTATTTAATTCACCTAAATAGGTATTACACGATAATATGTAGCCTAGTTGCGCCTGAGCCATTACATCAGATTGAAGGAAGATTAGGGATTTTTTTTCATCTAAGCCACATGCAAGATATAAGGCTAAAGCATCCTTTAAATTCTTTTTAAGCTCTTTAGGATCCTGATAACAAGTAAGGGTATGTAAGTTAGCGATAAAAATAAACATTTCATAGCTTTCTTGATATTTCACAAAATTCTTTAAGGCTCCGATATAATTACCTAAGGTTAACTTTCCTGTAGGTTTAATACCTGACAACATTCTTTCCATATATTCTCCTATTCTAATGGTGTTTGATAATAATTACCAACAATTCTTTCTGTTATATTGATATTAATAAAAGCTTTGGGATCAACTTTGATAATAACATTCACTACTTGATTAACCTGAAAGGCATTAACAGTTAAGAAAAGATAAGATTTTTCACGCTTAGTATAAGCTCCAATAACATTTACTTGCGTAATACCATGTCTTACTGTTTTAAAAATTGCCTCACTAACCTCATTTGATTTTTCAGTAATAATATGTAAGGTCCTAAATGTGTAGCGATCATGGAAATTCTTAACTACTTGGATGTTACAAAATTGAAATACTATTGAATATAAAGCTTTATCCCAGCCAACAAGTAAGCCGGCACTGATTAAAATGATTGAATTAGCTATCATTATATAATTCCAGGTTGGTTTATTATATTTTGCAGAAGCGTAAATAGCAATAAAATCACTACCACCACTACTAGCATTATTTTTAAGTGCTAGTGAAATAGCAATCCCGCAAAGGATACCACCAAAAACAGAATTTAATAACAGATCATTAGTCACGCAATTTTTAGGAATAATGATTGTAAAAAGTGAGACTAATGAGAATTGCATTATTGATAAATAAGTAAAGCGATGTCCCACATAGCGATAAACTAATATGGCCGGGATTAAATTTAAAAAGAAATATAATAAACCGAATTTAAGCTTTATATTGAGACTGATTCTTAAGAATTCTGTAATAATACGTGATAAACCGGAAAAGCCACCAGGAAAAAGATTAGCATTAACCACGAAAAAATTAAAAGCAACACTATAAATAAGTGCAGATAGTAATACGAAGAATATTTGTTGGAAGATACATAAATTATTCTTATTCATTATTGATTTCATAATTAAAGCCATCCTTAATTCTTTCAATTTTCATTAATTGATTTTCAATTTTAGGTATTAGATTATCAGCCTCTTCTAATTTTTCAGATAGTTTATCAAATATTTTTCTAATATCTGATATTTGCTTATTATATTTAATTATAAGATTAGCAATATTTTTTTGGATATGCAGAATTTCCTTAACATTCTCTCTTTCTGAAGCTTTATTATAAAGCGATCGTACCAATGTTAAATAAAGCATCAAACTACTAGGTGAAACAAGAAATACTGACTTACCATAGGCATATTCAATGATATTGTAGTGATTATTAAATATCTCAATATAAATAGCTTCTGAAGGAATAAACATAAAGGCCACATCAGCTGTTTCATTTTCAATAATATATTTATTACTAATATCATTAATATGTTTTTGCAAATCAGCTGTTATTTTCCTTTTATTAAGCGTTGCTTCTTTATTAAAAAATAATTCTTTAATATTTTCATAAGGAAATTTAGCATCAATCGCAATCATATCACCTGAAGGAAGTCTTAATAAACAATCAACAATTTTATTATTACTAAGTTTATGTTGTGTTAGGAAGCGATTTGAATTTTCACCAAAAGTACTAATCATTAGGTCGTATAATTCTAGTTCACCAAAATTACCTCGTGCCTTACGATCAATAAAAATAGCTTTAAAATCTTTGATTTCCTCAGTTAATATATTCATTTTTTCCTGTTCTTTGGAAAGATTTGAAAGTCTAGTATTTAAAACACCCATGGTTTCATTGGTTAAATTGTAATTCTTATCTAAACTATTAATGAAACTATTTTTAATATCAATAATTGATTTCGAATTTTTCTCATTAATATTTAAGAATTCATCATTTAAGGTTTTAACCATATTTAAATTGAAATCATTAAGTGATCTGAGTATTTTTTCATTAGTATTATTAATTCGATCATTAAGTAAATTTTCAGAATTTTTAAGACTATTTGATAACTCATCCTTTAAT